>JASGFO010000182.1:0-8595 GCA_047605505.1 Gordonia sp. (in: high G+C Gram-positive bacteria)
GGCCCGGCACGACCGGCGGCCTCCCGCTCCCGCCGCCGATGCGCTGGAGCAGCGGATCGTGGCGACGTCGCTGCGCTTCGGTGTGCTCTGCCGGTTCACCGCGTTCGTCGCCGTCGATGACCGCGTCGTGGCCGAGGGCGGGCCGGGACATCGGGTGATCCAGCCGGTCGAGCCGCCCCGTGGCTGGGACCTGGGCGGGCCGCCCGGTGCGGCCCCGTTGCCCATGTCGTCCCCCTTGCTCGGGTCGGCGCCGAGGGCCATGTCCGCGGCAGCGGGACCGGCGCCTGCGGCGGCGCTGCCCTGCGGCGCACCGCCACCGTCACCCATGCCGGGGGCGCCGAAGCGGTCGCGCCGCGGGAGGACCCCCGCCGGCGACGGGGCCCGGGCGATGCGCCCGTCGCAGGATCACCCCGAACTTGTGGCGGCGCGGGCGCAGGCCCGCGACGAGGTGCGTCGTCTACGCGCCCGGTGCGGGTTGCCGGCCGCGGCGAAGCGGTCGGCGCTCGACGATCTCGCCAGCCGTCTGCGGGCGCTGGTCGCTCATCTGAACGCCCGCGGGGTCGCCGCCGCGGCGTACGGCTCACTGACCGGTCTGCTGACCGATCTCGATTCCCATCCCGATCCGGAGCAGATGTGGCAGACGGCCATCGAGGTGTTGGACACCTTTGCCGGCAGTGCCCCCGAACCGCGCCGGTGGACATTCTGGAAACGCGGGTGAGCCGCATCAACATCCCATCGCGAGGACGTACAGCAGCAGGGTCGCGATCGACAGCAGCCCGAGGCGCCAGTCGACGACGAAGGCGTAGATCAATCAGCGCCACCGGCATCACGATGGCATTGGTGCCGTCGACGGGCTGGTGCGCGATGAGCTGGTGGACGGTGCCGATGTCGTCCTGCAGCGACGTGCGGACGGCCGGAGTTGGTCGTGGTGAACCAGGACACCTGAGCCCGCAGCGCGGGCGATCTGCTCAGACGCGGAGGACCGTCGGTCCCATCGCCTCGTACCGGCGGGCCTGGTCGAGACCGAGTTCGGTGCCGGTCACGATCGCCTCGAGATCGGCGATCTCGGCGAAGCGACAGAAGTTGGACTCGCCGAACTTTGAATGCGCGGCAACGAGTATGGGACGGCGGGCCACCTGGCAGGCGGTGTGCTTGACCGCGGCGACAGCCGGATCCGAGGTGGTCAGGCCGTGTTCGAGGGAGATCGCGTTGGTGCCGAGGAAGGCGACGTCGATCACGAGCCCGCGCAGCATGTCGGTAGCCCAGTGGTCGACGGTCGCGAGGGTCCGGCCCCGCATCCGGCCGCCGAGCATCAACACGGTCACCGACGTGCTGTAGGCGAGCGCTTCACCGGCCAGCAACGACGAGGTGACCACAGTCAGGCGTCTGTCGGCGAGCTTCTCGGCGATCAGCCGCGGTGTGAATCCCTCGTCGAGATAGACCGTGTCGGCGCCGTGCAGCAAGTCCGCGGCGGCCGCCGCGATCCGGTGCTTCTCGGCGAGATCGACCTGGCTGCGATACGCCAGGCCCGACTCGAACGCCGCCGTCTCGAGCGGCACGGCCCCACCGTGCACACGCTTGAGCAGTCGCCGCGACGCCAGCGCCTTGAGATCACGACGAATGGTCTCGCTCGCGACGTCGAACTCGTCGGCGAGCGAGACCACCTCGACGCGCCCTCGGGTACGGGCGAATTCGACGATCCGGTTCTGCCGGGTCTCGGAATCCACACCGTCACACTACCTTTGCGATACCGACTCGCGTCGGCAGCCCGGGCCCGGGCCGGGCACGATCTCCGGCCCGGCCACCATCAGTTGTGCGGCATGATGATCGCGCGGATGTCGGCGGCCGTCTGCGCCGTCCGCAGCCGCTGGACGTCGTCCGGATGCAGGAATACCTGGGCGATCTGGTTGAGCAACGCCAGATGATCCTGTCCGGCACCCGCGATGCCGACCACGAACTCCGCCTTCTTGCCCTTCCAGTCGACCGGCTGGTCATAGCGCACGAACGACATCCCGGTATGCCGGATCGAGCCCTTGGCCTCGTTGGTGCCGTGCGGGATCGCCAGGCCGTTGCCCATGAACGTCGACACCGACTTCTCGCGCTCGTGCATCGAGACCACGTACTCCGGGTCGACGGCGCCCGCCGACACGAGCAACCGGCCCGCCTCGTCGATGGCGTCGTCGGCCGATGCCGACGTACCATGCAGCACAATCGAATCCAACGACATGATCGCATCGGCATCGGATTTGGCCCGGTCGGACTCGGGGCCGCCGGCTGCGGGGCCGCCGGCTGCCGGCGCGGCCGCGCCCACTGGCACCGTCTCGGCATTCGATTCCTTGAGCATCTCGACGACCTCGTCGTAGCGCGGCGAGCCCATGAAGTTGTCGACGGAGACGTGGATCGCCGACGGCGTGCGCTGCTCGGCCCGCTCGGCGAGATCGCGGTGCGTGACCACCAGATCGAAGCTGTCGGTCAGGTTCGCGATCGCCTTGTTGACGACGGAGACGTCGGCGAAACCGGCCTGCTGGATCTTCTTGCGCAGCACCGACGCTCCCATGGCCGACGATCCCATGCCGGCGTCGCAGGCGAAGACGATGCTCGTGATCGGCCCGCGCGCGGCTCCGTTACCGGTCAGCATCGAGGCCACTGACGACTTCTTGCCCTTCATTGCCTCCATCGACGAGGTCGCCGCGGTCAGGTCGCCCTCGTCGTCGGAGCGGTCGGTCTTGAGCAGAAACGACGCGACGACGAACGACACCGCGGCCGCGCCGATCACCGACAGCGTGACACCGATGAAGCTGTTGCCCGGGGTCTGCGCGAACACCGCGATGATCGAGCCGGGCGCGGCCGGAGCGCGTAGTCCGGAACCGAAGATCACGTTGATGAACACGCCGGTCATCCCGCCGAGGACGGTCGCAAGGATCAGGCGAGGCTTCATCAGCACGTACGGGAAATAGATCTCGTGGATGCCGCCGAAGAAGTGGATGATCGCCGCGCCCGGCGCCGACGCCTTGGCCAGCCCCTTGCCGAACAGGGAGAACGCGAGCAGCAGGCCGAGTCCGGGACCCGGATTGGCCTCGAGCAGGAACAAGATCGACTTGCCGTCCTCGATCGCCTGGGTGGTACCCAGCGGGGTCAGAACACCGTGATTGATCGCGTTGTTGAGGAACAGCACCTTGGCCGGTTCGATGAGGATCGACGTGAGCGGCAGCAGATCGTGATCGACGAGGACGTCGACGACCTGGCCGGCCCACGTGGCGAGGTGCTCGACGATCGGGCCGACGCCGAAGAACCCGACGATGGCCAGGAGCATGCCCAGGATGCCGGCGGAGAAGTTGTTGACAAGCATCTCGAAGCCGGGCCTGATCTTGTGTTGCCACAGCTCGTCGCCCTTCTTGATGAGCCAGCCGCCCAGCGGGCCCATCAGCATGGCGCCCATGAACATCGGGATGTCGGTGCCGGTGATGACGCCCATCGTCGCGATCGCGCCGACGACGCCGCCGCGCACGTCGTAGATCATCGTGCCGCCGGTGTAGCCGATCAACAGCGGCAGCAGGTAGGTGATCGTCGGACCGACGATGCCGCCGCCGTCGAAGTCTCCCCAGCCGCCGATGTGGGCAACCCAGCTCCCCGGATCGGCGAGGCCGCCGAAGATCCCGGTCAGCCAGCCCGACTCGATGAACAGTGCGGTGAGCAGTCCCCAGGCGATGAACGCCGCGATGTTGGGCATGACCATGTTCGACAGCGCTGTCCCCAGCTTCTGAACATGCACCCGGATGCCGGTTTTGTGTCCACCTTCCGGCGTGGTGGCAACTGTTGACACGTGCGATTCCTCTCCTCCTGGTCACAATCGTGACGCCCATCACATATGACCGAGTACACATCGCAACGGGCATATATGCAAGCATTCGGGCAATATTGGGCAGACATTGTGGTGGATTTGTGCCCGGATTGGCGATAGAGTGCACTGTGACAGCCACCACTCGGCCCGTCGGCCGGCACCGTTGAGAGGAATCCGCCATGAAAGCCCTGCGCTTCTACGCCCCCGAAGACGTCCGGCTCGAGGAGGTCCCCGAACCGGCCTGCGGGCCCGACGAGGTCAAGATCAAGGTGCGCAACTGCTCCACGTGCGGCACCGACGTCAAGATCTTCTACAACGGCCACCAGAACCTGACGCCGCCGCGCATCACCGGCCATGAGGTCGCCGGCGAGATCGTGGAGGTGGGCGCCGACGTCAACGACACCTACGGCAGCGACTGGACGGTCGGTGACCGCGTCCAGGTGATCGCGGCGGTCCCCTGTGGCGACTGCCATGAGTGCCGTAAGGGCTGGATGGCCGTCTGCCAGAACCAGACCTCGGTGGGCTATCAGTACGACGGCGGCTTCGCCGAGTACATGACCGTGCCGCGACAGGTCCTGAAGGTCGACGGGCTCAACCGGATTCCGGACAACGTGGGCTTCGACGAGGCCTCGGCGGCCGAGCCGTTCGCGTGCGCGATCAACGCCCAGGAACTGCTCGGTATCGAGGAGGGCGACACCGTCGTCGTCTTCGGTGCGGGCCCGATCGGCTGCATGCACATCCGGATCGCCCGCGGCGTCCACAACTGCGGGCCCGTGTACCTCGTCGACGTCAACGCCGAACGGCTCAAGATGTCAGCGGACGCGGTGTTCCCCGACGAGATCATCAACGGCGCCGAGGTCGACGTCGTCGACCGCGTCCGGGAGCTCACCGGCGGCCGCGGGGCCGACGTCATCATCACCGCGACGGCGGCCAACGTGGCCCAGGAGCAGGCGCTGGCGATGGCCGCGCGCAACGGCCGGATCTCCTTCTTCGGCGGACTGCCCAAGACCGACCCGACCATCACGTGCGACTCGAACATCGTGCACTACCGCCAACTGCACATCCACGGCGCGAACGGCTCGGCACCCGAGCACAACAAGCGGGCACTCGAGTACATCTCGACCGGTCAGGTCCCGGTGAAAGACCTGATCACCAGCCACGTCCCGCTGCGGGAAGTGCTCGACGCGTTCCAGATCGTCAAGCAGGGCGAGGCGATCAAGGTGACCGTCGAGCCGTAGCGTCGGGCGTCGGTTCAGCCAGGAATCGCCTTCTCGAGCTCCTGGGCGACGTCGATCACCCGGGCCGCGAGCACCTCGGGGCTGTTCACCTGATCAGTCACGTGCCGGGCAACGACCCGTTTGATCTCGTCGTCGACCTGGGCAACAATGCGCAGCACCTCACCGCGGGTGCTGTGCGAGGCCACACCGACCTGGACGTCGCGGGGCCGCGGCGGCTTGACGTCGATGTGCAGGGCAAGCGGTTCGGCGGCGCGGACGGTGAGCGCGAGCGGAACGAGACCGGTCACGTCGTATCGGATGCGGTCGACGCGTAGGTCGACCTCCAGATGAATCGTCAGTGGCAGGCGGACGCGGAAGGTGATGAGCTCGCCGACCGACCGGGTGATCGACGGCTTGCCGACGATCACCTGGGCGTGGACCCGGGCGACGCCGCCGGGCCCCGCCGGCATCGGCCCGATCTCGAAGTCCTCGCCGGCGAGCGGGGTGAACGCGGCACCGATGCGATCCTCGGTGACCGCCACCTCGAAGAAGCGTCGTCCGAATTCCTCATACGTCAGCTGCGCGGTCATGGTTCTATCGTGCCGCATCCCGATCGCCAGTCGACAGCGAACCGTATTTCGCCCCGTCGGATCAGGCGGTCGCCGACAGTTCGCCACCGATCATGACATCAGCTGTTGACACATGGCCTGGGTCGCACTTACCTTCAATGCCAAGAATTGTTGTCGCATAGGACCGCCTGGCCTTGTGCGCCGAACCGAAATCGAGGAGCCAGACGATGACCGCGGTTCTCAGGTATGTCCCCGAACACACCAAATCCGACACGGACAACGACTACTCGCAGGTGCTCGACGACCTCTCGGCGGCGTCGGTGCACCGCAACTTCGATCCTTACCTCGACATCGACTGGGACGCCCCGGAGATGGCGGTGATCCCCGACGATCCGCGGTGGATTCTGTCCTACGACGTCGACCCGATCGGCCGGCATCCCTGGTACCAGGCACTGCCGCAGGACAAGCAGATCGCGATCGGCATGTGGCGCCAGGCCAACGTCGCGAAGGTCGGCCTGCAGTTCGAGTCGATCCTGATCCGCGGGCTCATGCAGTATTGCTTCGCCTTGCCCAATGGCGACAAGCAGTTTCGCTACAGCACGCACGAATCCAAGGAGGAGTGCAACCACACCCTGATGTTCCAGGAGCTGGTGAACCGGATCGGCATGGACGTTCCCGGCGCGAACTCCTTCTACCGCCGCATCTCGATGTTCGTCCCGCTGGCGTCGACCATCTTCCCCACACTATTCTTCTTCGGGGTGCTCGGCGGCGAGGAGCCCATCGACCATCTGCAAAAGGACTTCCTGCGCACCACCGACGATCTGCACCCGGCGATGGCGGCGGTGATGCAATTGCACGTCGCCGAGGAGGCACGGCACATCTCCTTCGCCCACCACCACCTGCGGGAGACCGTTCCGAAGAAGGGCGCGCTCCAGCGGTTCGCGCTCTCGTTGATGATGCCGCTCGTCATGCGCGTCCTGCTCGGTGCCATCATGGTGCCACCGCGCAGTTTCCGCCGCGAGTTCGACGTCCCGGACTCGGTGATGCGCGAGATCTTCTGGAAATCCGCCGAATCCCGGCGGGTACGGCGCAACGTGTTCGGCGACGTCCGGATGCTGGCCGAACAATGTGGCCTGATGAACCCGGTGTCGCGGGTCACGTGGCGAGCACTCGGCATCTCCGGGCGGTCGTCGCGCTTCCGCAGCGAGCCCATCTACACCGCGCCCTGATCTCGGGTTCCCCTCGCAGCCGGTCCGGAAACGATCCGAGACCGGCTTGCGGTGTTGGGTACTGTCCCATATGACTCGCCGGTGCGTGTCCGCGCCCGGCCCCTGCGACAGCAAGAGACCATCGATCCCATGCCTCATGTAGTGACCCAGGCCTGCTGCGGCGACGCGTCGTGTGTGTACGCGTGCCCGGTGAACTGTATCCATCCGACCCCCGACGAGCCTGATTTCGGTATCGCCGAGATGCTCTACATCGACCCCAATTCCTGCGTCGACTGCGGCGCGTGCGTGACCGCATGCCCGGTCGGTGCGATTACCGCGTCGCACCGGCTCACCGAGGGGCAGGAACGGTTCATCGGCATCAACGCCGCGATGTACCAGACCACCTCCTCGGGGGCTGCGGGGACCCGGATCGGGCTCACCGAGGCACGATTCCCGGTGGACCCGGGCCGTCGTCTCCCGCTGGCGCCCATCAGCCATCCCGATGCCCTCGCCGTCGACGGCGCGGTCTCGGTGGGCATCGTCGGATCGGGGCCGTCGGCGATGTACGCCGCCGACGATCTGCTGCGGTATCCGCAGGTGAGTGTGACAATGTACGAGCGGCTCGACCGGCCCTTCGGGCTCGCGCGCTTCGGCGTTGCCCCCGACCACGAGTCGACCCGCACGGTGATGCGGCTCTTCGACGACATCGCCCGACATCCCCGCCTGGAGATCCGCCTCAACACCGAGATCGGCACGGACATCACGCTCGACGACCTGCGTGCCCGGCACACCGCGGTGATCTGGGCGGGCGGCGCACCGACCGACCGTCGCCTCGAGATCGACGGCGCCGACGCCCGCGGCGTCACCAGCGCGACCTCGTTCGTCGGCTGGTACAACGATCATCCCGACTTCGCCGCTCTCGACGTCGATCTGTCGGTGCCGGAGGCCGTGGTGATCGGCACCGGCAATGTCGCGCTCGACGTGGCACGCATCCTGGTACGCGACACCGACGACCTGGCCGGCACCTCCATCGCCGCCCACGCGCTCGCCGCGTTGCGGTCGTCGGCGATCCGCCGGGTGACCGTGCTGGGCCGCCGCGGCGCCGAGCACGCCGCCTTCACCCTTCCCGAGCTCGTCGGACTCGTCGACGGCGGAATACCGGTCACCATCGACGCCGACGAGGTCCCCGACCCCGCGTCGACCACCGACCCGACCGCCCGCGCCAAACTTGAGGTGCTGCAGGAGATCGCCGCGCGCCCGGTGCCGACGGGACCGCATATCCGCTTCGCCTTCGGCCGGGCGCCACGCGAGATCACCACCGTCGACGGCAACGCCCGCGGCGTGGTCGTGGAGCGGCCCGACGGCAGCACCGAGGTCATCGCGGCCGGACTGGTCCTGACCTCCATCGGCTACCGCGGCCGACCTGTGCCCGGCCTGCCCTTCGACACCGCGCGCGGGGTGGTGCCGAATGACGCCGGACGCGTCGTCGACACCGACCCCCCGACCGGCCGGTCCGCAGCCGGGGTCTATGTGACCGGGTGGATCAAGCGGGGGCCGTCAGGGTTCATCGGCACCAACAAGACCGACTCCGCGGAGACGGTCGGTTCCCTCATCGACGATCTCGAGAGCGGAGTGCTCACACCCGGTGGCGCGGCACACGGACGACGAAAGCTGACCCGACTCGCGCGTTTCTCCTCCACCGGTCACTAGGGCGTGTCTCCCAATCCCCTTTGCGGGTCTTGGCGGCCCCGCTGCACGCC
>JASGFO010000183.1:0-8547 GCA_047605505.1 Gordonia sp. (in: high G+C Gram-positive bacteria)
GGCCGCACAGCGGAACCACCAATCCCTCGCAGAAGGATTGGGAGACACGCCCTAGAATTCCCAGGGTGTCGTCACCTCCTGCCCTGGCCGGGCTAGCCGCCGTCACCTGTTCCGAACCCGCCCTCGTCGCGCTGGGCGAGCGGCGGGGGCAGGCGCACCTCGACATCACCGCTCCCGACGCGGCCCGGCCGTTCGTGATCGCGGCGCTGGCGCACGATCCGGCCGCGGCGCCGTTGCTGGTGGTCTCGGCAACCGGACGCGAGGCCGACGATCTGACGGCAGAGCTGCGTGAGCTGCTCGCGGATCCGGGCGCCGTCGCGCAGTTCCCCTCGTGGGAAACCCTTCCGCATGAACGGCTGTCGCCGAGCGCCGACACCGTCGGACAGCGGCTCGCGGTGCTGCATCGACTCGCCGAACCCGGCGATCACCCGTTGCGTGTCGTCGTGACCACCGTGCGCTCACTGGTACAGCCGATGGCGCCCGGACTGGGCGAGCTGCGGGTGGTGACCCTGCGCGAGGGCGCCGAGCTCGATTTCGACCGCCTGCTCGCCGATCTCGTGGAGATGGCCTATGAGCGGGTCGACATGGTCGGCCGGCGTGGCGAGTTCGCGGTGCGCGGCGGCATTCTCGACGTCTTCGGCACCACCGCCGACCATCCGGTGCGGATCGAGTTCTGGGGCGACGAGATCACCGAGATCCGGGCGTTCTCGGTGGCCGATCAACGCACCCAGCCCGAGATCGATGTCACCGCGGTGCAGATCCACGCCTGCCGCGAACTGGTCCTCACCGAGCAGGTGCGTGCGCGGGCCGCGGTGTTGGCCGCCGAACACACCGCCGACCCCGATCTCGCCGAGATGCTGACCAAGATCTCGCAGGGGATCCCGGTCGACGGTATGGAAGCACTCATCCCGGCGCTGGTCTCGGAGAGGCTGGAACTGCTCAGCGAGGTCCTGCCGACCGGGACGCAGGTGCTCGTCCTGGACCCGGAGAAGGTGCGCCGCCGGGCCGCGGACCTCGCGGCGACGGGCGCGGAGTTCCTGGAGGCGTCGTGGAACGCGGCCGCGTTGGGCGCGACAGCGCCCGTCGACGGCCGGGCGCTCGGCACCGGCGGCATCGACCTCACCGAGAGTGCCTACCGCCCGTTCGACGCGGTGGCCGCGACGACGGTCAAGGCCGGCCAGTCCTGGTGGACGATCAGTCCGCTGGCGTCCGGCTCCGCCGATGAGTACCACCTCGACATCGCGGCGGGACCGGCACCGCACGGCAGCGAGGCCGAGATCGCCGAGACCTTCGCGATGCTCCGTGCGCATGTCGCCGCCGAGCGTCGGGCTGCGATCGTCGTCGCGGGCAAGGGCACGGCCGCGCGCATCGCCGAACGGCTCGGCGACGCGGAGGTGCCGCACCTCGTCGCCGAACCCGGCGATCCGCCGGTTGCGGGGCAGGTGACGGTCTATCACGGCACCCTGCGACATGGTCTGGTGGCCGGTGGGGCCGGTCTGGTGATCGTCACCGAGACCGATCTCACCGGGACGCGGGTGGCCGCGGTGCGTGATGGTCGCCGACTGCCCGCCAAACGCCGCAACCAGGTGGATCCGCTCGCGCTGTCCGCCGGCGACCTCGTGGTCCATGATCAGCACGGCATCGGCAAATTCGTGGAGATGATCGAACGGACCATTTCCGGGGCCCGCCGGGAATATCTGGTGCTCGAGTACGCCGCAAGCAAACGTGGCCGGCCCGGTGACAAGCTGTTCGTGCCGATGGATGCCCTCGATCAGCTCTCCCGCTATGTCGGGGGTGAGCAGCCCTCGTTGTCGAAATTGGGCGGCTCTGATTGGCAGAACACCAAACGCAAGGCACGCAAGGCGGTGCGGGAGATCGCCGGGGAATTGGTGCAGCTCTACGCGGCCCGGCACGCGGCGCCCGGATATGCCTATTCGCCCGACACGCCCTGGCAGCGGGAGATGGAGGACGCCTTCGACTTCACCGAGACCGTCGACCAGATGACCGTGATTGCCGAGGTGAAGGCCGATATGGAACGGCCGGTCCCGATGGACCGCGTCGTCGTCGGCGATGTCGGCTACGGCAAGACCGAGATCGCCGTGCGGGCGGCGTTCAAGGCGGTCCAGGACGGTAAGCAGGTGGCCGTACTCGTCCCGACAACCATTCTGGCGCAACAGCATCTGCAGACCTTCACCGAACGCATGACCGGGTTCCCGGTCACCGTCGCGGGGCTGTCCCGTTTCACCGACGCCACCCGGTCGCGCGAGATCATCGACGCGCTCGCGGCCGGCGAGATCGACATCGTCATCGGCACCCACCGGTTGTTGCAGACCGGTGTCACCTGGAAGGACTTGGGCCTGGTCATCGTCGACGAGGAACAGCGGTTCGGCGTCGAGCACAAGGAACACATCAAGTCGCTGCGCACCCACGTCGACGTGCTGACCATGTCGGCGACGCCGATCCCGCGCACCCTCGAGATGTCGATGGCCGGAATCCGGGAGATGTCGACGATCCTCACCCCGCCGGAGGAACGGCATCCGGTGCTCACCTATGTCGGTGCGTATTCGCCCAAACAGGTTGCGGCCGCGATCCGCCGGGAGCTGTTGCGTGATGGCCAGGTGTTCTACGTGCACAATCGGGTCTCCACGATCGACAAAACCGCCAAAGAGATCGCGGACATGGTCCCCGAGGCGAAGGTCGTTGTGGCACATGGTCAGATGAATGAGGATCAGCTCGAGCGGACGGTGTCGGGGTTCTGGAACCGCGACTACGACGTCCTCGTGTGCACCACGATCATCGAGACCGGTCTCGACATCTCGAATGCGAACACCCTCATCGTCGACCGTGCGGAGAATCTGGGCCTCTCGCAGCTGCATCAGTTGCGGGGGCGGGTCGGGCGCAGCCGGGAACGTGGCTACGCCTATCTGCTCTACAGTCCCGAGAAGCCGTTGACCGAGACCGCCTACGATCGCCTGGCGACGATCGCCCAGAACAACGAGCTCGGCGCCGGAATGGCGGTGGCACTCAAGGATCTCGAGTTGCGCGGCGCCGGAAATGTCTTGGGCGCCGAACAATCCGGCCACGTCGCGGGCGTCGGATTCGACCTCTACGTGCGCCTGGTCGGTGAGGCCGTGGAGGCCTATCGCGCCGCCGCCGACGGCACCCCGGTGACCACCGAGGAAAACACCGAAGTGCGTATCGACCTGCCCGTTGATGCGCATATCCCCGTCGAATATGTTGATTCCGACCGGCTCCGTCTCGAGGCCTATCGCAAGTTCGCCTCCGCGACATCGGATTCCGAGGTCGATGCCGCGGTGGCCGAGCTACGGGACCGCTACGGTGAGCTGCCCGAGGAGACCGCCCGCCTCGCGGCGATCGCCAAGCTCCGTGTGCGCTGCCGGGAACGCGGGATCACCGAGCTCGGCGGCGCTGCGGGGACCACCGTCAAGATTGCGCCGCTGCCGTTGCTCGACAGTCAGCAGATCCGGCTCAAGCGGCTGTATCCGGCCGCCTCGTTCCGGGCGACCACGTCGGTGGTGACGCTGCCGGTCCCCCGCACCGGCGGGGTCGGTTCGGCCCGGCTGCGCGACGACGCGCTCATCGACTATCTGACGACGTTCCTCACCGCGCTGGTGCCGGTGGAGCGGTGACCGGCATCGGCCGCCGCCCGCGCGCCTCCGGGCCCGGGTGGGTGTGACCCCCTAACGTAGGGGGTAACCGAAGGGGAAGGGAGGCGCAAGGGTATGGCCGTCGTCCTGCTCGATCCGTACCGGCCGGACATGATCCCGGTCCGCGCGCGTGCGCTGTTGTCGGGGACCGTCTCGGTGACCGAGGATGTGCCGGCCACGATCCTCTGGTCGCTCGACCATGTCGAGCCGGCCTTCGACGCCGACGACATCACCGGCACGCTGGTCTCCACCGACCCGAATCACCCGTTGGTGCGGACCCGGATCACCAACGGCGACACGGTGATCGCCGCACCCCCACCGCCCGGCAGCGCGCTGCTCGATGCGGTGGCCCTGATGGACACGCTGCGGCGGAACGGGCCGTGGGAAAGCCGGCAGACGCATACGTCGCTGCGCCGCTATCTGCTCGAGGAGGTCTACGAGCTGCTCGACGCGATCGACGGGGGCGGGCAGGCCGACCTGCGTGAGGAGTTGGGGGATCTGTTGCTGCAGGTCCTCTTTCATGCGCGTATCGCGGCCGACCATCCCACCGAGCCGTTCGACATCGATGCCGTGGCGCGCAGCTTCACCGACAAGGTCTCCCATCGCACGCCGGGTGTGTTGTCGGGGCTGCACAGCGACCTCGCGACGCAGATCCGGGAATGGGAGGAGCGCAAAGCGGCGGAGAAGAACCGGGGCTCGGTGCTTGACGGGATCGCAACGGCCGCACCGGCACTCGCTCTCATCCAAGAGGTGGTGGAACGCCTGACCGCGGCCGGCTATCCGGTCGAGCGCATCGATCCGGCCGTGTTGACGGTGACGGTGACGGCCGGCGAGACGAGTGTCGAGGACGAGGCCCGGCAACGCGTCCTCGACCTGATGGCGCAGGTGCGGGCCGTCGAGGAACAGGCCGCCGTCGACGGCGTCACCGTCGACGGCCGGGACGCGTGGCTGGCGATCCTCGACGGGTGAGTGCCGGTCGACAGGGGTCGAGGTCACCGTGGTCGAGCGGAGCCTGCGCCGTAGCGACCAAGTGGAGTGACCGAAGAGCGGTGCTGAAGGGCGCAAACACCGGGTCGCCGGAGGCGACGCCAACAAACACCGGTCGCCGGAGGCGACGCCAAAGACACACTCGATACGATGGCACGATGCGTCTTGACGAGTCGGGTGGTCGGGTGACCACCGGGGAGAACGTGATCCTGATCCACTGGCATGATCTGGGTCGTCATCTTGCCTGCTACGGCGCCGATGGCGTGGTGAGTCCGCATCTGGATCGGCTTGCGGCCGCGGGGATTCGGTTCGCGGACGCCCATGCGACGGCGCCGCTGTGCTCGCCGGCGCGCGGATCGTTGTTCACCGGGCAGTATCCGCACCGGAACGGGTTGGTGGGTCTGGCCCACCACGGCTTCGCCTATCGGCCCGGGGTGCGGACTCTGCCGGCAATTTTGGGTGAATCTGGTTATCACACTGTCCTTTTCGGTATGCAGCATGAGAGCACCGATCCCACCGGCATCGGTTTTGACACCGTCGACGTGTCGGAGTCCCGGTGTGACTATGTCGTCGCCGAGTCGGCGGCCTGGCTGCGGCACCATCAGGCATCGGGCGACGGCCGGCCGTTTTTGCTCACGGCGGGTTTTTTCGAGACGCACCGGCCGTACCCGGCGGATGAGTACCCGCCGGCGGACACCGCGGACATCGAGGTTCCCGGCTTCCTGCCGGACACCGCTGACGTCCGGGACGATCTGGCGGGGTTGCATGCCAGCATCACGAAGGCCGATGCCGCGGTCGGGCGCCTCCTGGACACCGTCGCCGAGCTCGGTCTCGAGGAGAACACGTGGATCGTCTTCGTCACCGATCACGGGCTCGCCTTTCCGCGGGCCAAGTCGACTCTCTATGCCGAAGGCACCGGTATTGCGCTGATCATCGCGCCGCCGGCGGCCCGGATGGTGCGTCCGCACGTCTACGAGGATCTCTTCTCGGGTGTCGATCTGACGCCCACCCTGCTGGATCTGCTCGGGGTGGCGCTGCCCGCCGACGTCGATGGTGATTCGCACGCCACCGAACTGCTGGCCGCGGGTGTGACCAATGGTGCGGGGCCGCAGCCGGTCCGCACCGAGGTCTTCACCGAGAAGAGCTATCACGACGCCTACGACCCGATCCGCGCCGTCCGTACCAAGGCGTACAGCTACATCGAGAACTACGCCGACCGGCCTGCGCTGCTGTTGCCGCTCGACATCGCCGACAGTCCCTCGGCGCGGTCCCTCGACGCCGCAAGCACATCGGCGGACCGACCGCACGCCGAGCTCTATGACCTGAGTTCTGATCCGCATGAGCGAAACAACCTGATCGGCGATCCCGACCACGAGGAGGTGCGGGCAGATCTGGCCGGTCGCCTCGCCCGATGGCGTGCGGCGACCGGTGACGTGTTGCCCGACGAGGCGGACGGAACCGCGATCGCCGAGCGATTCATGGCGGCGTTTGCCGCGAAAGCGCAGGATGCGACGCCGGGGGAGGAGGCATTGCCGTCGCGCCGTCCGCGTGGTGATCGTCGGGAGCTCGACGGCGACATTGTCTCCGGGGATGTGATCGGGCGGACCTCGCCGTCGGTGTCGGCGTATCGCGCCTGAGCGCACTCATGGCCGGCGACATCTGTCAAGGGTTGATCGCCGGGTGGGTGCAAAAGCCCGGTTTGCGGTGCGGGTGGGCGTGACTAGGCTGGGCCGGTGCCGATCACCGATGCCTATCTCGTCTGTGCCAGCCAGCGCAGCGGGAGCACTCTGCTCGTCGAATCACTGGCGGCCACCGGGGTGGCGGGAAAGCCCGAGGAGTTCTTTCAGTATTTCCCGTCGTCGTCGCTGTCCCCGCAACCGCGGGAATGGTTCGCCGGTGTCGATGATGGCGAGATTCTCGGCCTTCTCGACGATGTCGATCCCGGTGTGGTCGACACCCGCGGGTATGCGCAATGGCGTGCCGATGTCCGGGCGACCGGTGTCACACCGAACGGGGTGTGGGGCGGGAAGCTGATGTGGAATCAGACGCCGCTGCTGATCGCGCGTACCCGCGTCGGTTCCGGCTCCTTGCGCACGGCGCTGCGGCAGCTCCTCGGCCGGGACCCGCTGTTCGTGCACGTCTATCGGGATGATGTGGTCCCGCAGGCGGTGTCGATGTGGCGGGCGGTGCAGACGCGGGTCTGGCGCGACGGTCATGCCCCGGACGGCGCGCCGGCCGCCGATGATCGAGCGCAATACAATGCGCGCGGCATCGCCCATCTCGCCGGTATTCTGGCTGAGCAGGAACGCCAATGGCGGCGATGGTTTGCCGACGAGGGCATCGAGCCGCTCGAGATCGATTTTGGTTCACTCACCACCGATCCCCGCGGCACCACCGCGACTGTCCTGGCGGCACTCGGACTCGACCCCGACCTGGCCCCGCCACCGCCGCTGAAACCGCAATCGAATGGCCGGTCCAAGGAATGGGCGCAACGCTACCGCGAGGATGCGGAGAGGAATGGATATCCACGATGACCATCGCTGCCACAGACCGCGATCATCTTGCGGCACTCCGGGTCTTGGAGGCCGAGTCGGTCTACATCATCCGGGAGGTGGTCGCCGAGCTGGAGCGCCCGGTCCTGCTCTTCTCCGGCGGCAAGGATTCGATCGTACTTCTTCGCCTGGCGGAGAAGGCATTTCGGCCCAACCCCCTGCCATTCCCGATTCTCCACGTGGACACCGGGCACAACTTCGACGAGGTCATCGACTTCCGGGACCGACGGGTGGCGCCAACCGCCGAGAACCCGGCCGGCATCAAGCTGATCGTCGCCTCGGTGCCGGATGCGATCGCGAGCGGGCGGGTCGCGGAGTCGACCGATCCGTCGGGCTCCCGGAACCGGCTGCAGACACGGGTCCTGCTGGATGCGTTGGAGGAAGGCCGGTTCGACGCCGCGTTCGGCGGTGCGCGCCGGGACGAGGACCGCGCCCGGGCCAAGGAACGCGTGTTCAGCTTCCGCGACGAGTTCGGCCAGTGGGATCCGCGCGCGCAGCGACCGGAGCCGTGGTCGCTCTACAACGGCCGGATTCGCCAGGGCGAATCGGTGCGGGTGTTCCCGCTGTCCAATTGGACCGAGCTGGACATCTGGCGGTATATCGCGCTGGAGAACCTGGAATTGCCACCGATCTATTACGCCGCGCAACGTGAGGTCTTCGACCGGGACGGGATATTGCTCGCCGTATCGCCGTACTCGCAACCGGATTCACCGGACGATGTGAGCACCGAATGGGTGCGTTACCGGACCGTCGGTGATCTGACGATCACCGGCGCGGTGCGCTCGCGCGCCACCACGATCCCCGAGATCATCGCCGAGATCAGCGTGGCCACGGTGTCCGAGCGCGGGGAGACCCGCGCCGATGACCGGACCTCGTCGGCGGCGATGGAAGACCGCAAACGAGAGGGCTATTTCTGATGAGCGCGGTGACTGCGCCGGCCGAACGCCGGCAGATCCTGCGGCTGGCGACGGCGGGCAGCGTCGACGACGGCAAGTCCACGCTGATCGGTCGGCTGCTGCACGACACCGGCTCGTTGCCGACCGACCATCTCGCGGGGGTGACGTCGGTCGACGGTGACGTTGATCTCGCGGCGCTGTCCGACGGTCTGCGTGCCGAACGTGAGCAGGGCATCACGATCGACGTCGCGTACCGGTTCTTCTCCAGCGACACCCGCAGCTATGTGCTGGCCGATACCCCCGGACATGAGCGCTACACCCGGAACACCTTCACCGGCGCGTCGAACGCGCATGTCGCCGTGTTGCTCGTCGACGCCCGCAAAGGTGTGCAACGTCAGACGCGGCGCCATGCCCGCATCGCGACGCTGGTCGGCGTGCCGCACG
>JASGFO010000184.1:0-8425 GCA_047605505.1 Gordonia sp. (in: high G+C Gram-positive bacteria)
GCACCGGGCCGGCCTGACCGCGACCCGCTTCGTCGCCGACCCGTTCGGCGCGCCCGGCGACCGGCTGTACGCCACCGGCGACCTCGTCCGCCGCACTCCCGGCGGCGCCCTCGAGTTCGGCGGCCGCGCCGACCATCAGGTCAAGATCAACGGCCAGCGCGTCGAACTCGGCGAGATCGACGCGGCACTCGCCGCGGCCCCCGGCGTGGCCCACGCCGTCACCAGCGGTATCCGCGACGACCACGGCCGCACCCGGCTCGTCGCCCACCTCGTCGCCGCCGCCGATCACCCCCTCGACCTCGGTGCGGTCACCCGCGCGGCGTCGCGGCGGCTCGCCGCGCACATGGTGCCCGCCCAACTCGTGGTGCTCGATCGGCTGCCGCTGACCCCGGCAGGCAAACTCGACCGCGCCGCGCTGCCGATCCCCGACGCCGACACCGACGGTGCGTTCGTGCCGCCGGAAACCCCCGCCGAACGCACCCTCGCCACGATCGTGGCGGGCCTGCTGGGGCTTGAGCGTGTCGGCGCCACCGACTCGTTCTTCGCGCTCGGCGGCGACAGCATCATGTCCATCCAGTTCGCCTCCGCCGCCAAGGCCGCCGGACTGACCCTGACACCGCGAGACATCTTCGAACACAAGACGATCCGGGGGATGGCGCGCGCCGCCGACCAGGCCGGCGATACCCTGGCGCCGCTCCCCGAACCGCCCGGCGGCCCCCGCGGCCCGATGCCGCCGACCCCGGTGATCGGCTGGTTCACCGAGCATCTCGCCGACCCGGCCGAACTCGCGGACTTCTCCCAGGCCGCCGTGTTGCGGCTGCCCGCCGGTGCCCGGCGCGCCGATCTCGTCCGCATGATCGACGCCCTGCGCGCCGCCCACCCGATGCTCACCGCCCGCCTCCGGCGCGTCGACGGAGCGTGGCTGCTCGACACCGGCGACCCGGCCGGCCCGGAGGATGCCGACGCGGTGCTGCGCGTCGCGACCGTCGACGCCGCCCCGGGAACCCCCGCCTTCGGCGCAGCCATCGAACGCGCCCACGCCGCGGCGCTCGCCGACCTCGATCCCGCCCGCGGCCGCGTCCTGCGCTGCGTCGCCCTGCAGCCCGCCGACCCGGCCGTCGACGGCCGGCTGCTGGTGGTGGTGCATCACCTCGCCGTCGACGCCGTCTCCTGGTCGGCGCTGATCGTCGACCTCGCCACCCTGTGGTCCCAGGTGTCCGGCGGTGCGGCCCCCGCCGCCGAACCCGAGATCACCTCGATGCGGCAGTGGGCGCAGCTCCTCGCCGACACCGCCGCCGACCGGCTCGCCGAACTCCCGTACTGGCTGCACCGGCTACCGGCCCAGCCAGTCCGATTCCGCCGTGACCGGCACCCGGCCACCGACCGGTTCGGGTCGCTGCGCCGCGTCACCCACACCCTCGACGCCGACCTCACCGACGCCCTGCTCACCACCGTGCCCACGGCCTTCGGCGCCGGCACCCAGGATGCGCTGCTCGCCGCGCTGGCCCGCGCCGTCGCCGGCTGCGGCTGGACCACCCCGGACGGCCGCATCACCATCGCGGTCGAAGGCCACGGCCGGGCGCCGGAGATCGCGGCGCGGGGCAGCGACCCCCGCGTCGCCGATCTCACCCGCACCGTCGGCTGGTTCACCACCATCGCCCCGGTCTCGGTCCCGACCAGCGCCGACACCGACCACCGCACCATTCTGCGCACCGTGGCGGCGGTCAAGGAGGAGTTGCTCGGCCGCCGCGACCACGGGATCGGCTTCGGTCAGCTGCGCTATCTCGCCGCGCGTGACCCCGAACTCCGGGCCGCCCATCCCGACCTGCCCGAGCTGACCCGCCGGCCGCTTCCGACGATCGCCTTCAACTACTTCGGCAATGTCGGCGACACCGCCGAGGTGACCTCCGGCGCTTTCCTGCCCGCACTCGAGCGGCTCACCCTGCCCGCCAGCCGCGGCGACACGATGCCCGCGCTGACCGCACTGTCCGTCGACGTGAGCACGGTGATCGCCGACGGGCAGCGCCGCCTGCGCGCCGAGTTCGCCTTCCCCGACGGCGTGCTCGACGACGCCGCGGCCACCGACCTCGCGCACGCGTGGGCCCGCGAACTCGCCGCGATCCGCGCGGCCCTGGCCGCCGTCGACGGCCAGGTGGGGCCGACCCCGTCGGATCTGATCGGCGCGGATGTGAGCGGCGCCGCCCTGACGCAGGCCGAGATCGACGATCTCCTCGACCGGTATCCGGGCGCCGAACTGTGGCCGCTCACGCCGCTGCAGGAAGGGCTGTACTTCCAGGCCGAACTCGCCACCGACGACGCTCCCGGAGCGTCGGTCGACGTGTATCTGACGCAGGCGATCATCGACCTCGCGGGCCCCGTCGACGCCGACCGCATGCGCGCCGCCGCGGCGACCCTGCTCGCGCATCACCGCGTGCTGCGCTCGGGCTTCGCGCGGACACTCTCCGGTGCGGTCCGGGCCGTCATCCCGCCGCAGGTGATCCCGGACTGGGCGACCGTCGACCTGCGGGCGACGCCCGACGCCCGCCGCGTCCTCGCCGAGCGCACCCGGCAGGAACTGCGCACCCCGTTCGACCTCACCGACCCGGGCCTGATCCGGTTCCGTCTGATGCTGCTGCCCGACGAGGCAGGCGAGCCGCGTGCCGCGCTGGTCATCACCAGCCACCACCTCATCGTCGACGGCTGGTCCGGGCCGCTGGTGCTCGGCGACCTGTTGGCCACCTACCTCGGCGGGACGCCACTGACCTCCACCGCGGACGGCGATTTCGCGACCTTCCTGCGGTGGCTGAGCCGCCGCGACACCGCCGCAGCCCGGGCCGCGTGGTCGGCGGCACTGGCCGCCGTCGACGGACCGACCCTGGTGGCGCCGGGGCACGTGGCCACCGACGAGACCCGGCCGCAGGAGCACACCGTGCCGGTCTCGGCCGAACTGGCCGCGGCCCTCGGGCGCACGGCGCGGCGCGTCGGGGTGACCACCTCCACCACCCTCCAGTACGCCTGGGCCGTCCTGCTGTCGCGCCTGACCGGACAAGCCACGGTGACCTTCGGCGAGACCGTCTCGGGTCGCCCGGCCGGCATCGACGGCGTCGAGACGATGGTCGGCCTGTTCATCAACACCCTGCCCGTCGCGGTCACCGTCGACCCCGGGGCGCGCATCGACGACGCGCTGCGCACCCTGCAGGACACCAAGACCCGGCTCCTCGACCACCAGCACGTCGGGCTCGCCGAGATCGCCGCGGCCACCGGCGCCCACACCCTGTTCGACACGCTGACCGTCTACGAGTCCTACCCCGTCGACAACGACGCCATCGCCGCGGCCGGGACGTCGGACGAGGTGCGGATCGTCGAGGTCACCACCGGTGACTCCACGCACTACCCGCTCAACCTGATCGCCGCGCCGAATGCCACGGGTCCCGGACTCGCGATCAAACTGACCTACCTGCCCGAGGCATTCTCGGAGCGTCGGATCCGGCACCTGGCCGACGCCTTCGCCCAGATCGTGCGCGCCCTCACCGCCGACGGCCGGGGGCGGGTCGGCGACATCGACCTCGTCTCGGCGCAGACCCGCACCCTCGTCGACGCCTGGAGCCGCGGCCCCGGCCAGCTGGACGGCCACACCGGTTCCGCGGAGACCGGCACCGCCGACATCACCACCGGCACCGCCGACACCGCCGACGAGCTGGTCGGGGCGGCACTGTTCACCCAGGCCGCCCGCACCCCCGATGCCACCGCGCTCGTCGCCGCGGACCGCACCGTGTCCTACGCCGAATTCGCCACGCGCGTCGCCGACTGTGCCCGGACGCTGATCGCGGCCGGCGTCGGCCCGGATCGGGTGGTCGGCGTCTGCGTGCCCCGCTCGATCGAACTGCTCGTCGCCGTCCACGCCGTCGTCGCCGCCGGTGGCCAATATCTGCCGATCGATCCGGACGCGCCGACCGACCGGGTGCGGTACATGGTCGACACCGCCGGGGCCGCCCTGGTGCTGCGGGGCCCCGGCGACGCGCCGACAGCGCTGCGCGGGCTCGACCTGCCGACACTCACCGTCGACGCCACGCCCCCCGTCGCCGGGCGGACACCGGAGCCGATCACCGCTGCCGAGCGTCGGGGAACACTGCGCCCCGACCACGCCGTCTACACGATGTTCACCTCGGGATCGACCGGTCGGCCCAAGGGCGTCACGGTCTCGCACCGCGCGGTCGTCAACCGGCTGCGGTGGGGGCTGGCGGCCTTCCCGCTCACCCCGGGCCCGGACGGCCGGCCCGCGACGACGGTGCTCAAGACGCCGTTCACCTTCGACGTCTCGGTCCCTGAACTGTTCGCCCCCCTCATGGTCGGTGCCCGCATCGCCATCGCCCGGCCCGGTGGCCACGCCGACCCCGGTTACCTTGCCGACCTCATCGCCGAGACCGGGATCACCGCCATCGATTTCGTGCCGTCGATGCTCGCGGCCTTCCTCGACGTCGTCGACGGTGACCGGCTTGCCGCGTGCGTCGGCCTGCGCTACCTCTACCTCGCCGGTGAGGCGTTGCCGCCCGCGCTGGCCCGCGCTGCCGCCCGCCGGCTGCCGCAGGCCCGACTGGTCAACCTCTACGGTCCCACCGAGGCCGCCGTCGAGGTGACCGTCGCCGACGTCACGCATCTGCCCGCGGCGGCGGCGATCACCCCGATCGGCCGGCCGATCGCCCACACCACCACCTGGATCCTCGATGATCGGCTGCGGCCGGTGCCGCCGGGCATCGCCGGTGAGCTCTACCTCGGCGGGGTGCAGATCGCCCGCGGTTATGCGGCGCGGCCAGCGCTCACCGCCGAGCGCTTCATCGCCGATCCCTTCGGCACCCCAGGTGCCCGCCTCTACCGCACCGGTGACCTCGTGCGCTGGAACGACGACGGCGAGATCGAGTACCTGGGCCGCACCGACGACCAGGTGAAATTGCGGGGCCAGCGCATCGAGCTCGGCGAGATCGAGGCGGTCCTGGCCGCCGCGCCCGGGGTGGTGCACGCGGCCGCGACGGTCGTGTCGTCGGCCGGCACCGACCACCTCGTCGCCTATCTGGCCGGCGGTCCCGGCGAGACCGTCGACGTCGACCGGGTCCGCGATGCGGTGGCCACCACGCTGCCCGAATACATGCGGCCCACCGTGTGGACGGTGCTCGACGACGTCCCGCTCAACACCGCGGGCAAGTTGGATCGCCGCGCCCTGCCCGCGCCGGTCCTGGCCGCCGACGACGAGATCGTGCCGCCCGCCACGGCCACCGAGGCCACCATCGTCGCGGTGTTCGCGACGGTCCTCGACCTCGCCGCGGTCTCGGTCACCACCAGCTTCTTCGACCTCGGCGGCAACTCCCTGTCCGCGATGCGCGCCAGCGCCCGCGTCTCCGCCGAACTCGGCGCCGACATCGGGGTGCGTGAGCTCTTCGAGGCACCGAGTGCCCGCGACCTCGCCCGGCGGATCGGCACCGCGACCGGTGACCGCGACGCCCTCGTCGCCGGTGAGCGGCCCGCGCGGATCCCGCTGTCGACCGCCCAACAGCGGATGTGGTTCCTCAACCGGTTCGAACCGGGTTCGGCGGCCTACAACCTCCCCGTCGCGCTCCGGCTGCGCGGTGCCCTCGACGTCGACGCCCTCCACCTGGCGATCGGCGACGTGCTTGAGCGGCACGAGTCGCTGCGCACCCTGTTCCCGGAATCGGACGGCCAACCCCAGCAGCGGATCCTGCCCGCCGACGCGGCCCGCGCCCGGCTCGACTGGGCGGTCGTCGACGCGACCACCGACCCCGACCTGCCCGAGAGCATTCTCCCTGCGGACATTCTCACCGCCGCGCAGACCGGCTTCGACGTGACGACGCAGCTCCCGCTCCGGGTCCGCGTCGGTGTCCTCGGCCCCGACGATCACCTGCTGCTCGTGGTCACCCACCACATCGCCGCCGACGGCGAATCGACCGGCCCGATGGTCGGTGACCTGCTGACCGCGTATGCGGCCCGCCGCGCAGGCGCCGCCCCGGACTATCCGCCGCTGCCGATCCAATACGCCGATTTCGCCCTGTACCAGCAACGCGTGCTCGGCGATGTCGCCGACGAGACCTCGGTGCTGGGCACCCAGCTCGACCACTGGACCCGCACCCTCGACGGCATCCCCGACCTGCTGACCCTGCCGACCGACCGGCCCCGCCCGCCGGTCGCCACGATGCGCGGCGCCGCGGTGCCGTTCACGATCCCGGCGAGTGTGCGGACCGCCGTCGCCGCGCTGGCCCGCTCGGTCGGCGCCACCGAATTCATGGTGCTGCATGCGGCGCTGGCCGTCCTGCTGTCCCGGCTGTCGGGGACCCGGGACATCGTGATCGGCACCCCGGTCGCGGGCCGTGGCCGCGCCGAACTCGACGACCTCGTCGGCATGTTCGTCAACACCCTGGCCCTGCGCACCGACGTCGACCCGGCCGCCACCTTCGGTGACCTCCTCACCGCGGTCCGGGCCACCGATCTGGACGCCTACGCCCACGCCGACGTGCCGTTCGAGCACCTGGTCGAGAAACTCAACCCGGTCCGCTCCGAGGCCTTCGCACCCCTGACGCAGGTGCTGTTCGCGTTCCAGCGCGGCGTGCCGACCGCGAGGATCGCGCTGCCCGGCCTGGACGTGTCCCTCCTCGACGCAGGCGAACCCGCGGCCAAGGTCGATCTCACCATCGAGATCGCCCCCGGCGACCCCGCACCCGGCGGCCCATCCGGTTCCGGCGGCCCATCCGGTTTCGGCGGCCCATCCGGTTTCGGTGGCACCGTCATCTACGCCACCGACCTGTTCGACGAATCCACGATCCGCGATCTCGTCGACCGGTTCACCCGACTCCTCGCGGCACTGGTCGCCGATCCCACCGTCGCGGTCGGTGACGCGCCGCTGCTCGCCGCCGCCGACCTCGCCGCACAGCGTGCTGCCGGCACCGGCGAGACCGTCGACGTCGGTGCCGCCACCCTGCCCGAGGTCCTCCGCGACCACGGCCGTCGCCACCCGGACGCGACGGCGCTGGTGAGCGGCACCCGGCAGCTCTCGCACGCCGAGTTCGGCGCCCGCGTCGACGCCCTCGCCCGGCACCTCATCGATCTGGGTGTCGGCCCGGATGTGGCTGTGGCGGTGTGCATTCCGCGTTCGATCGAGATGGTGGTGGCCATCCATGCGATCATCACCGCGGGTGGTCAGTACGTGCCGATCGACGTGGCTGCGCCGCCGGATCGGGTGTCCTCCATGCGCGACACCGCGCAGGTGCGGCTCGCACTCGTCGGTGCCGGCGGCCCGCCCGCGGCGCTGGCCGGGATCGCGGTGCCGACGGTGGGCGTGGACTGTTCGGGTACGGTGCCGCAGGCGGCTCCGGTCACCGATGCCGATCGCCTCGGTGTGCTGCGGCCCGACCACGCCGCCTACACGATCTTCACCTCCGGCTCGACCGGCCGGCCCAAGGGCGTCACCCTGACCCACGCCGCGGTGATCAACCGGTTGCGGTGGGGGCTGCACGAGCTGCCGATCGACGCCGCGGATGTGGTCATGCTCAAGACGCCGTACACCTTCGACGTCTCGGTGCCGGAGTTGTTTGCGCCGATGATGTCCGGTGCCCGCCTGCTGATCCTCGACGCCGACGCGCACCTCGAACCGAACCGGGTGGCCGAGGCGATCGCGGCCCACGGCGTCACCATGGTGCACTTCGTACCGTCCATGCTCGCGGTCTTCCTCGACGTGGTCGGCGCCGACCGGATTCGCGCTCTGTCGTCGGTGCGCATCCTGTCCACCACCGGTGAGGCACTGCCCCCGGCCGTCGCCGCGCGCACTCGGGAACTGGTGCCTGCGAGTGTGTTGTACAACCTCTACGGGCCGACCGAGGCGGCCGTCGAGATCACCTTTGAGCCCATCGAGACCGTCGACGAGTCCGAGATGTCGGTGCCGATCGGGGTGCCGGTGTGGAATTCGACGGCGTACGTCCTGGATGGCCGGTTGCATCCGGTGCCCGTCGGGGTGCCCGGTGAACTCTACGTCGGTGGTATCCAGGTGGCCCGCGGCTACGCGGCCCGGACTGATCTGACATCGGAACGTTTCGTCGCCGACCCGCACGGTCCGGCGGGCTCGCGCATGTACCGGACCGGTGACCTGGTGCGCCACCTGCCCGATGGCCGCCTGGAATACCTGGGGCGCACCGATTTCCAGGTGAAGCTGCGCGGTCAGCGGATCGAGCTGGGCGAGATCGAGGCCGCGATGGTCGAGGCGCCGGGCGTGACGCATGCCGCGGCCGTGGTCATCGACGGCGCTGGTGGGCAGCAGCACCTGGTGGGGTACGTGGCTGGTGCGGCCGGCGGCTCGGTGAATGTTGATGAGGTGCGCTCGGCGGTGGCGGGGGTGCTGCCGGGCTACATGGTGCCGTCGGTGTGG
>JASGFO010000185.1:0-8389 GCA_047605505.1 Gordonia sp. (in: high G+C Gram-positive bacteria)
CCGGCCATGGCAGTGCGGGTGGCGGTGATGGCCTCATCGAGTCTTTCCCGCGGCACCAGCAGCCGGGTCGTGATCGCGCAGCCCTGGCCGGCGTGGGTGACGACGGCGAATGCCGCCATCGCACAGGCACTGCCGAGATCGGCGTCGTCGAGGACGATGAAGGCGGATTTCCCGCCGAGCTCGAGGAAGACCTTCGTCAGATTTTCCGCGGCCGCCGCCATGACGTGGCGGCCGGTCGCGGTGGAACCGGTGAACGAGACGATGTCCACCCGCGGATCGGCGGCGAGCTGCGCGCCGATCCGGTGATCCGACGACGTGACGATGTTGATGACGCCCGGGGGAAGATCGGTCTCCTCGGCGATGACGGTGCCGACAAGTGCTGCCGCCCACGGGGTATCGGGTGCGGGTTTGAGCACCACGGTGCAGCCGGCGGCCAGCGCGGGCCCGATCTTGGCGAAATTGATCTGGTGCGGGAAATTCCAGGGCGTGATCGCGCCGACCACCCCCGCGGCCTCGAATCGCAGCTCGCGCCGATTCTTCAGGCCCATCGGTGTGGCCTCGCCGAGATCCTGGGTCCAGGCATGGTTCTCGGCCAGGTCGGCGAAATAGCCGAGATCACGCACCGGGCCCTCGAACTGCGGCCCGTGTGTCAGGAATGCAGGGCAGCCGATCTCCTCGGTGGCGAGCGCCTTGAATTCCTCGGCGTGGCCGAGCAGCGCATCCCGGAGCTGACGCAGGCAGGCGGCGCGGAAGGCGTGATCGCGGGACCAGTCGGTGGTGTCGAAGGCGCGACGCGCGGCACCGATCGCGGCATCCATGTCGGCGGCGGTGGCATCGGCGGCCGCGCCGATGACGTCCTCGGTCGCGGGATTGATGATCTCGAACGTGCCTGCCGAACCGGCGACAAGTTTGCCGTCGATGAGCAGGTCCGATGCGGATACGGGTCGCAGAGTCATGAATACCGAACTCCCTGTCGGGCGAATGGGGCGCGGGAATCCCACGTTTTTCGATTGATGTCCAGACAGCTGTCTGGACTCACGTTCAAAGCTAGGGTAGCGTCAGTCACATGTCCAGTCCCGTGTCTCAGGAATCCACCCGCAGGCGGCTCTCGGCGCAACAGGCCGAGACGGTCGGACGCCTCACCGATGCCGCGGTCGACGTCCTCAACGCGGAGGGCTTCGAGGGGCTGACCGTGCGTGCGGTGGCCAAGCGCGCCGGGGTTGCTCCCGCGACCGCCTACACCTACTTCTCGTCGAAGAGCCATCTCGTCGCCGAGGTGTTCTGGCGCCGGCTCGCCGACGGGGTGGCCGAGCCCGATCCGGTCCGGCCGGCCACCGAGCGGGTGGCCCAGGTACTGCGGGATGTCTCGCTCGTCGTCGCGGGGGAGGGACAACTCGGCGGCGCCGTCACCGTCGCGCTCCTGGGAAGCGACCCCGACGTCGAACATCTGCGGGTGCGGGTCGGCGGTTTCATCCGCCGACGCCTCACCCAGGCGGTCGGCGCCGACCGCGAGAACCTCGACGGGCTCATCGACGCCCTCGAAATGCTCTACGGCGGTGCGCTGGTCACCGCCGGCATGGGGCACCTGACCTACGAGCAGACCTCGGAACGCCTGGTCGCCGCAGCCCGCCTGTTGATGGAGAAGTAAACCCGATGGAGCGAAGCCGATGACCGAGACAGCCACGATCGCCGGGATGGAGCACGGGCTCCCGTTCGATCCGTACGCCTACGATTTCCACGAGGATCCGTACCCGTACTACACCCGGCTGCGCCGCGAGGCGCCGGTGTATTACAACGCCGCCCAGGACTTCTGGGCGCTGTCGCGGCATGCCGATGTGCGCAGCGCCTTCCGGGACTCGGCCAGGCTGTCCAGTGCCTGGGGCGTGTCGATGGATCCGTCGGCCTACGGACCCGACGCCCACAAGGCGATGTCCTTCCTCGCCATGGACGACCCCAAGCACATGCGAATCCGCAAACTGGTCTCGAAGGGCTTCACCCCGCGCCGCGTCAACGACCTGACCTCCCGGATCACCGCACTGACCGAGCAGCACTGGAATCGTTGCCTGGAGAAGGGGGAATTCGACTACGTTGCCGACTTCGCCGGCCTGCTGCCGATGGACGTCGTCTCGGAACTGCTGGGCGTCGGCGAAGCCGATCGGGCGCACCTGCGGACTCAGTCGGATCTGCTGCTGCACCGGGAAGAAGGGGTGTTCGACATCCCCGAGGCCGCCGTCTACGCCTACCTCGAACTGCACGGCTACTATCGCGAGCTCATCGCCGACCGGCGCCGCAACCCGGGGGAGGATCTGGTCTCGGCGCTCATCAGCGCGCAGATCGCCGACGACGCGACCGGCGAGATGATCGGCCTGACGACCGACGAGATCGTCGGTTTCATGATGTTGATGGTGGTCGCAGGCAACGAGACCACGACGAAACTCCTGGCCAATGCCCTGTATTGGGGTTGGCGGCATCCCGACGAGCTGGCCAAGGTCGTCGCCGATCCCGCGCTCATCCCCGACTGGACCGAGGAGACCCTGCGCTACGACAACTCGACGCAGCTGGTGCTGCGCCGGGTGGCCACCGACGTCTCCTACGGCGGCCAGACGATCCCGGCCGGGCAGCGGGTCCTGCTCCTGGTGGGCTCGGCCAACCGGGACGAGGATGTCTTCGCCGACGCCGACCACTACCGGATCGGGCGTGCCGACATCGGGCAATCGCTGATGAGCTTCGGGATGGGCACCCATTTCTGCCTGGGCGCTCATCTGGCCAGGCTGGAAGCCAATATCGGTCTGCACGAGGTGATCTCGACGGTCCGCGCGGTGGACATCGACATCGACAACGCGGTCCGCGTGCATTCGGTGAACGTGCGCGGCTTCGCCGAGCTCCCCGTCACGGTGACGGTGCGCTGACATGGCCTACCGTCCCCACCCGGAGCGCCGCCCGGCCCTGATCGCCGGGGCCTCGTCGGGCATCGGCGCCGCCACCGCCGAATGGCTCGCCGCCGCGGGATATCCCGTCGCGCTGGCCGCCCGGCGCGTCGACCGCCTCGACGCGCTCGCCGAGAAGATCACCGCGGCGGGCGGCGAGGCCGTCGCGGTGGGTCTCGACGTCACCGACGAGGTCTCGGTCCACGACGCGGTTGCCGCGGCACAGGCCGCGCTGGGAGATCTGGAGATCGTCGTCGCCGGTGCCGGTGACCTGACCGTCGGGCTGTCCTACGAGACGTCAGCGGCGGAGTTCGCGGGCCAGGTCGGCATCCACCTCATCGGCGCCTATCGCGTGTATCGGGCGGTCATCGAGCCGATGATCGAACGGGCCCGCGGTGATGTCGTGTTCATCGGCTCCGACGTCGCCGCGCACCCCCGGACCTATCAAGCCGCCTACGTGGCGGCCAAATCCGGTCTCGAGGGGATGGTCGCGACCATCCAGCTCGAGCTCGAGGGCACCGGCGTGCGCGCCGGCATCGTCCGCCCGGGACAGACCTTGACCGGGATGGGCATGGATCTCGACCCGCAGACCACCGAGGACATGTTGAACAGCTGGATCAGGTTCGGCCTGGCCCGGCACGGCAATTTCCTGGCACCCGAACATCTGGCACAGGCCGTGGCGGCCATGGTCGCGATGCCGCGCGGGGCGCACATGCGCTCGGTGGACGTCGAGGCCGAGGGCGCCGTGTCCCGCAGCAAACATCGCGACGGAAAGGACACCCGATGACCGCACTGACCAAGCCCACGCGCGTCTCCGGCGGCGAGGGGGAACACGGCCACCTCGACGAGCTCTCCACCGATCCGATCGGTCTGTTCTGGCGGATCCGCGAGGAATGCGGCGACGTCGGCATCTTTCAGCTCGCGGGCCGCGAGGTGGTGCTGGTCTCCGGCAACGTCGCCAACGAGGAATTCTTCCGGGCCCCCGACGCCCTGCTCGACCAGGCCGCGGCCTATCCGTTCATGACACCGGTGTTCGGCGAAGGCGTCGTCTTCGACACGAGCCCCGAAGAGCGGTCGAAGATGCTGCACAACCAGGCCCTCAAGGGCGCCCACATGAAGCAGCACGCCATCACGATCCCGGCCGAGGTCGAGCGGATGATCGCCGACTGGGGTGACGAGGGCGAGATCGACCTGCTCGAATGGTTCGGGGAACTCACCCTGTACACGTCGTCCGCGTGCTTGATCGGGACGAAATTCCGGGATCGGCTCAGCAAACGGATCTCCGAGATCTACCACGACCTCGAACGCGGCACCGACCCGTATGCCTATGTCGACTGCCACGCCGACATCGAGAGCTTCCGACGTCGCGACGCGGCCCGCGCCGAGCTCGTCGAGTTCATGGCCGGCGTCCTCGCCGAGCGTGAGGCCAACCCGGAGACCGACAAGGACAAGCGTGATCTGCTCGACGTCCTGGTGTCGCTGAGAAACCCCGACGGCACCGCGATGTTCAGCCCGGACACGGTGACCGGCATGTTCATCTCGATGATGTTCGCCGGCCATCACACCACCCAGGGCACGGCGGCGTGGACCTTGCTGGAACTGCTACGCAACCCCGGATACCTGCGCCAGGTGGTCGACGAGCTCGACAACGTCTACGCCGACACCGGCGAAGGCCGACCCGCCTACAGCTTCGCGGCGATGCGGGAGATCCCGAAACTCGAAGCGGCGCTGAAGGAGACACTGCGCCTGCATCCGCCCCTGATCATCCTGATGCGGCTGGTCCGCGAGGATTTCCGCATCGAGGATTTCGAGATCACGGCCGGCCAGACCATCGCCGTCTCGCCCGCGGTCTCCAACCGGCTGCCCGAGGATTTCCCCGAGCCCGACACCTTCGATCCGGACCGCTACATCAAGCCGCGGCAGGACGACCTGATCAACCGGTGGACGTGGATTCCGTTCGGCGCGGGCCGGCATCGGTGTGTGGGTGCGGCGTTCGCCATCATGCAGATGAAGGCGATCTTCTCGGTGCTGTTGCAGAACTACGAGTTCGAGCTGGCCCAGCCTGCCGACTCCTACCACAACGATCACTCCAAGATGGTCGTCCAGTTGGCGCAGCCCTGCCGGGTCCGCTACCGCCGGCGGGTGCGCTGATGCGCATCGAGGCGGATCTCGACCTGTGCCAGGGGCACGGGATGTGTGAGATGGAGGCGCCGGACATCTTTGCGGCGCACCGTGACTGGGTGGAGATCCGAAACACCGAACCTGGCGGAGAGCATCGTCTCGCCGTCGAGGCGGCGGTGCAGTATTGCCCCACCCAGGCCCTGAGAATCATCGACGACGACGAGTGAAGGTGACACGCAGATGGCATTTGATCGCACCGAACTGGAAGAGATGAAGCAGCGGTGGCTGCAGGCCAACATCGACTGTGAGAAGGCCGGTGACTGGACGCCGCTGGCCGAGTTCTACACCGAAGACGCGACCTACGGCTGGAACTACGGGCCGGAGAAGGATTTCATGGCCGTCGGCCGAGCCGAGATCCGGGAGCTCGCCGTCGGCCAGGAGATGGAAGGCCTGCAGGGGTGGACCTACCCCTACCAGGCGTGGGTGATCGACGAGCAGACCGGTGACATGATCGGGCTCTGGAAGCAGATCTACGACGGCACCCGCGAGGACGGCACCCAATACGCGCTCAACGGCATCCAGGGCAGCTGGTTCCGCTACGCCGGCAACTTCCAGTTCTCCTGGCAGCGGGACTTCTTCGATTTCGGCAATGTGAGCGCACTGTTCATCGAGATGCTGAAGGACAACGCGATGAGCGAGCCCATGCTCAAACGCATCGAGAAGTCCGCGCCGGGCAATCTGCCGGGCTGGTACCCGTTGGGCAAGACACCGGTCCCGCTCTGGTGATCCGCCGATGACGACCACAGCCCACACCTACGCCGATCTCACCGGCGCCGAGCTCGCCGCACTCGTACCCGAGCTGCTGCTGTCGGGCCAGTTGATCGATCGCAGCGGGATGGCGCACCTGATCGGCGCGTTCGGGCGCGAGATCATGACGAAGGTCGCCATCGAGGAATGGATGGCGGCGAGCCCGGTCTACACGCACCGGATGCGCCGCGCCCTCGGGATCGACGGTGACGGCGTCGAGGACATGTTCAAATGCCTGCAACTCGACATCGGCGCACCACCGCAGTTCATGGACTTCCGCTACGAGATCACCGACCACCATCACGGCGCCTTCGTGCTCAATCACTGTGGCGCACTGATGGATGTCGAACCGCTCGGCGACGAGTACGTGGCGGCCATGTGCCACGACATCGAAGACCCGACGTTCGATGCCACGGCGATCGCGACCAACCGGCGCGCACGGATCCGGCCCATCCACCGGCCGCCGCGCCGGCCCGCCGACCGCCACCCGCACTGTGCGTGGACGGTGACCATCGAACCCGACCGCGCGGAGCTGCCGCTCCCACCGGACGCGGTGGAGATGTTCACGCGGTCGGCCGCCACGGTCGGGCTCACGCCCATCGACACCGCCGCGACCGACGGCTGGACCGACTACCGGGGCCCGCTCGTCGCGGACCTGCAATTTCGGGAATGGTCCCACTCGGCGCTGGTGCGCATCGCCGAAGAGATTGCGCTGCAACACCAATTGCTGGCCCTCGGCTTCGTGAAGAGTCTGCGCCGGTACGCCGGGACGCCCGCGCAGACCGTCGAGATCTACCGCAAGCAGTTCACCGGGATCGCGGGACTTGCCGCGGACCGGTTGCGTCGTGTCCTGCGCCTGGGACGTGACGCCGAGGCATTGGCCACGGTGATCCGCCTGATCCCGGTGCTCGGACCGGTGCAGTACACCGGTATCGGTGCGCGGCTGCTCGGCGCCGACGTCGTCGTCGACGTCCCGGCGGTGTCACCGGCTCAGGCCGACGGCGGCTGGGTGTCGATGCTGACGCCCGAGCATGTTGAACCCCTGCGGGCGATTGCGGTGGCGGTCGACCCGCACTGGGCGGTGACGGCCGCCACGACCACCGCCACTGGTCTGCGGGTGCGCTTCTCGCCGGGTGACAGCGCGCAGAAGGAGTCCGGGGAAGTGGCGATCACGCGGTTCAGCTCGGGAGCCGACCACGAGTTCGTCGACCGCGGCCGGTCGATTCCGATCACGCCGGTCGCCAGCGGCGTCTGATGGTGGAGGTGAGCGTGACCGGTCAGGTCGCGATGATCGCGGGCGCGACCCGCGGTATCGGGTTGGCCGTCGCCTATGCGCTGGCCGGGCGCGGGGCGTCGTTGGTGATCAACGGCCGCGACGCCGACGCCGTGGCGACCACCGTCGACGAGATCGTCGGTGGCGGCGGCTACGCCGTCGGCGTGACCGGTTCGGCCGGGAGCGCGGGTATCGCCGATGCGATGGTCGACGCGGCCCTGAGCTCGTTCGGTGCGCTGGACATCGCGATCAACTGTGCCGGCGTCGCCGAACCCGCGGGCGCCACGGTGTTGAGCATCGGTGCGGCCGAGTTCGCCGAGCAGGTGGATGCGCATCTGATGAGCGCCTTTCACGTGACGCAGGCGGCCGGGCGGGTGTTCGCGGAACAGAAGTCGGGGTCGATCGTGCTGACCGGATCGGCGGCGGCGCTGGGTACGTTCGGCGGCAGTGGCTATCCCGCGGCGAAAGGCGGGGTGCATGCGCTGGCATTGGCCGCGGCCGGTGACCTGACGCCGCTCGGGGTACGGATCAACGTCGTGATGCCCGGCGCCAAGTCCCGGCTGTCGAGCGGCGACGACTACGTCGCCCATATCCACAGCCTGCATCGGCGCGGAATTCTCGACGACTTCACCCGCGACGCGGCACTCGAACCCGCCCCACCCGAGTACGTCGCCCCGCTGTACGTCTTTCTCGCCAGCGCTGCGGCGGCCGCGATCACCGGCCAGATCTACACGGCCGCTGGTGGTTTCATCGGCCGCTACGATCCGCAGCAACCGACCTTCATCGCCTACCGCGATCACACCGAGACCGAGCCCTACAGCATGGCCGAACTGGCGGAGCTGCTGCGGCCGGGTTAGAGCCAATACCGTTCAGTTAAGCCGTCACCGACCGACTCGCCGGACCGTCAACCGTGGCCGAGTACGCCGGGATCACACAGCCGACAAGCCCAGGGCCGGTTCGTCGCCGACGCGCCGGCGGCGCCTTTGGAGAAGCCGCCCCAGTCGCGGGATGCGTTCACAGAGACGTAACCATACTCTCAGGATATTCTCATGTATCGAACTCACATTCGTCTACAATAGAGATATGAACGATACTAAGATCGCCGCCACGTTCGAGGACCTCCTCGACACCCTGGCAGATCTCGCCGTACCCGACGAGATCACCGGCCCCGACACCTATGCCGCCCTGACGGTGTTGGCGCGGCTGCGGAACGTGGTTGATGACCAGTGTGCGCAGTGGGTACGACAGTGTGACCGGCTCG
>JASGFO010000186.1:0-8381 GCA_047605505.1 Gordonia sp. (in: high G+C Gram-positive bacteria)
TCGGAGCACCATTCTCCATTCACGACACGAAAAAACCATGAAAGCCCGAGGTTAGTGACGGATAGTTTATGTCGCGCCCACTTTGAGTACCCAAGATACGTATTCCTCATCCTTCGATGTCACCCACATCCCTTGCACTGCAACGTAGACCACACCTAACCCCAATACCGTTCAGTTAAGGTTGCAAGGATGTAGTTTGGGGGTATGCCCAGAGCTGGATGGAAGAAGCCGCAGTCTGATCGGCGGTTGTCGGATTTGGTGTCGGTGGGGGTGCTGACCAGGGTTTTTCCGCCGGATGTGGTGGATGAGGTGATCGCGGCGGCGGGGCGGACGCAGGTGCGGTCGCGGGCGTTGCCGGCGCGGGTGATGGCGTACTTCTCGATTGGGATGGCCTTGTATGCGGAGGGTTCTTATGAGGATGTGTTGTCGCAGCTCACCGATGGTTTGTCGTGGGCTTCGGGGTGGGAGGAGCAGTATCGGCTGCCGGGTAAGTCGGCGATCTTTCAGGCTCGCGAGCGGTTGGGGTCGGCGCCATTGAAGGGCCTGTTCACCCGGGTGGCCAAGCCGATCGGGGAGGCGGACACGCCGGGGGTGTGGTTGGCTGGTCGGCGGCTGGTGGCCGTGGATGGGATGTGCTTGGATGTGGCCGACACGGCGGTCAATGACGCCTATTTCGGTCGGCCCGGGGTGAGTAAAGGGGAACGATCAGCGTTTCCGCAGGCCCGGCTGGTCGCGTTGGCCGAATGCGGAACACACGCTTTGTTCGCCGCCGAGGTGGGGGCCTACTCGCAGTCTGAGGGCGAGTTGTCAGAAGGGCTGCTGGCGGGTCTGACCTCGGGGATGGTGTTGCTCGCCGATCGTGGGTTCTTCTCGTATGACTTGTGGCGCAACGTATCTGGCACTGGTTCAGACTTGTTGTGGCGGGTGCAGACTGGGGCGACAGGCCCGAAGCCGGTGCATGTTGACGACCTTGAGGACGGGTCATGGTTGGGGTATCTGAGTCCGCGTGGCCAGGGTCAGATGCCGGTGCGTGTGGTCGACTATGAGATCGATGACGGCCGTGAGAACCCGACGAGGTACCGACTGCTGACGACCCTGACTGATCCTGCGGAGGTCTCGGCTACCGAGCTGGCGGCCGCCTACACTCAGCGCTGGGAGATCGAGCTGGTCTTCGATGAACTCAAAACCCACCAACGTGGACCCCGCACGGTCCTCCGAAGCAAGTCACCAGACCTTGTGCTGCAAGAGATTTGGGGTCATCTGTGCTGTCACTTCGCGATCCGGTCACTCATGGCCGATGCTGCCACACACGCCGGCCGTGACCCCGACCGAGTCAGCTTCGTCGCCGCGCTACGCATCATCCGCCAGTCCATCGCCCACCAGGGCGACTTTCCCCCCTCAGGACCCTGAAACCTGCACACGCAGCTGGAAGACGTTCCTACACAAGCTGATCGGCCGACTGAACCCACGCCGCCGCACCCGGGCCGCACCACGCGTCGTCAAACGCAAGTACGTGAAATGGCACGTCAAACGCGCCAAACACACCGCCTGGCCTCAACCCGAGCACTCACCACGCTATCGAGTAGGCCGGCAACCTTAACTGAACGGTATTGCACCTAACCCTCCATCCGCATTAACTGTCACCGAGACCTCCGAATCGTCGAGGCTCGTGATCACGCATTCGGACCCATGAACCTGCGAACAAAGAGCTGGCGAATCCAGCGATCCTTCATCTGGCGAACCAGAATTGTCGAACCGTCGAATCCTCGTCAGCCATAATTTGGTACCAGAGATGCGCATCACGGACTAACCGGCAGAAACGTACCCCAGCGCCCGGCGGCTGTCGACCCGAACGAACCCGGGCTTCGCGATCTCGAAGCCTCGCTGATCATGTTGCCCACAACAGGGATTCGTCGAGCCAGCGACTTTCGCCCATTACCCCACGCAGGGCGTATCAGCGTCGATAAACGCACCCAATTAACAGGAGCGTAACGAATGATTCGTAGCGATAATACATACCGCGCGCAGAGGTACCCATTCACGCGTTCGCATGCATGAAAACGTCACGTCGACACCGGTCCTACGCGACCACGGCAGTCCCCGGCCCGTACGAACATCCGCACCAAAATTCACCCATAAAGGTGACATCGCGAGGCGGGCCGAGCGATGGCGCCGGATCCCGGAATAGCGCCGATTTTGCCCGTAACGTTGCCCGCTAGACCGAGCACCCGCCCCCCGTCTGGGTGCCCGTCCCGACCTTGGACAGGTCGACGTTCTGGCCGCTGACGGCGATGTCCACGCCGTCGGGGTTCACCGTCAACGAGTCGACGTGGACCTCGTCGCTGAGATCGGCCAGCAGGGTGGACCCGAAGGCGTCAACGAACTGCTGAGCGAAATCCGCGGGGATGCCGAAGATGAACGCATTGGCCTGCTTGACCTCGAACCGCACGGAGCCCGCATCGACGACAGGTTTGATCGTCAACCCGATCGGCACCGGGAAGATCGCAACCTGCACCGAGCCGTCGATCTTGATGGTGCCGTCCGCGTTGCCGGTGATCGAGGTGATCTGGGTGCCCGAGAGCGCACCCGACTCACCCGACGGGTTCGCCGGATCGGTTCCGGTGCCGGTTCCGGTGCCACTGCCGCCCGCCCCGAGCTGTCCCTGTTTGCTGAGCTCGATGACCCGCGCGAACGCCACCGTGCCGCTGCCGCGGAGCGAACCCAGGATGAACGCATCACCGTCGGCGTGCAGGTTCTCCGCCCGCAGGTGCAGGCTCATCTTCGACGAATCGGAGTCGTCGGTGTCGACCTGAACAAACGGAAAGTCATTGGTGATCTTCTGCCACAGGACCGGCCGCTTGCTCAGCGCGACGGTCGTCGACTGGCCGGTCAGATCACCGAACTGCTCCTCGAGACAGTCGGTGGCGCTGTGCCGGAACCACAGCTCGGAGCCGACCAGCGCGATCACCAGCAGCAGGATCACGCCGACGGCCCCGAGCGCGATGATCTTGCCCCGGCCCCGGCGGCCGGGGGCGCTGGACACCACGGCAGGCCCGGTGTCGACCGGAGGTTCGACGCCCTCCCCCGGCGTGTGCAGGCCGGTGGTGAGCCGGGCCGTCGGCGGCCGCGGTGTGTGGGCCTGGGGGGTAGGGGTCTGGGGGGTAGGGGTCTGGGGGGTGGACGGACCGGCCGCCGACCATGCGCGCGGGTGTGGGGAGGTGACCGCGACGGTCTCCCACTGATCGGTCGGCTGCGGTCCGGTCGGCTGCGGTCCGGTCGGCGGGCCCGCCGGCGTGGGCGTGGGCTCCGGCGCCGTCCGCTGCGGTTTCGTCACCTGCGGATCAGGGTGGCCGGAATCGTGGGTCGGGTCAGGCATGCAGATCCTCGGGCGTCGTCGGGTCGGTCAGGATGCGGAAATCGCGCTGGTTGGCGAGGACCGCTAGTTGTTCACGAGCCGTGGCCACCCGCGCCACGTCGAGATCGTGGATTCCGACGTGGGCGTGCTGCTCGTAGGACGCGACCACGCTACCGAAGGGATCTGAGATTTGGCTATGCCCGATGCCGGTCGGCGCCCGCCCGGTGCGGGCGGCGGCGTCGGTGGGTTCGGCCTGACCGAGGGCGACGACGAAGGCCGTCGCGTCGAGTGCCCGCGCCGTCGCGAGGGTCTGCCACTGGGCCACCTTGCCGGGCCCCGCGCCCCACGAGGCCGCGGTCACGATCACCTGTGCGCCCCGCGCGGCGAGCGCCGTGAACAGCGCCGGGAAGCGGATGTCGTAGCAGGTGGTCAGGCCAACGCCCACCCCGTCGACGTCGACGACGACCGCTGCGTCCCCGGCCGCCACGGTGTCGGATTCGCGGAATCCGAAGGCGTCGTAGAGATGGATCTTGTGGTAGCCGATGCGGGTGCCGTCCGGCCGCGCCAGCAGCAGCGTGTTGCGGACCCGGCCGTCGGCGGCCGGGGTGAACATCCCCGCGATCACCGTGATCTGCCGGGCCGCCGCGATCTCGGACACCGCCTGCGCCCACGGCCCGTCGAGGGGTTGGGCAACCGGACCCAGCGGGACACCGAAGCGGCACATCGTCGCCTCCGGGAAGACGACGAGCGCCGCCCCGCCGGTCGCCGCGACGGCCGCCGCCTGCCCGACAGTGGCCAGGTTGGCCTCCGGGTCGGTCCCGGAACTGATCTGGGCCATCGCGATGCGCATGCCGCACAACCTACCCGCGTGGCCTCACGACGTCCCAGGGCACGGTGAGGACGTTGTCGACGCCTCGTCGCCGCGGGACCGCAACGGCAACACCGGCCGCCCGCAGCAGACGCAGTGTCTCGGCCCAACGGGCCCGCGGCCCGAACACGATCTGCCCGGCCGCGTTGTCCCAGCAGCGATCGGCGAGGGCGAGCAGTTCGTGGATCTTCTCACCGGGCACATTGCGGTGAATGAGTGCCTTGGGCAGTCGTTCGGCGAGCTCGGAGGGGCGCGTGGTGTGCGCCGGCGCCCACGCCAGGGTGAGGCTGCGGGGACCGTGGGCGTCGAGAAGTATCCAGGCGCAGCGTCGGCCGATCTCGTCGCAGGTGCCCTCGACGATGAGCCCGCCCGGCGCCAGACCGGCCTGCATCCGAGCCCACGCCCCGGCCACCTCGGACTCGTCGTACTGCCGCAGCACGTTGAACGCGCGCACAAGCCGCGGCCGGAGCCCAGCCAGCTCAAAGCCGCCCACTGCGAACCGCACCCCGGCACGAGGTGTGACGACGCGGCTCGCGTCGATCTCGAGTCCCACCATCTGCAAGCCGGGCGCCACCGCCCGCAGGCGTGTCGCCATCTCCACGCAGGTGTCCGGACGGGCCCCGTAACCCAGGTCGATGACGAGCGGCCGCGGATCCGCGCGCAGCGCGGCGACCACCGCGCGGTCCTGGGTCATCCACCGGTCGACGCGGCGCAGACGATTGCCTGCGGTGGTGCCGCGGGTGATCCGACCGGTCGGCCGCGAACCCGAACCCGAACCCATGGTGGGGCCGGCGGCCCTACAGGTTCTTCGCGACCCAGTCCTTGGCGTATTCGGCCTCGGCCCGGAACAGGTCGACGAGGTTCACCAGCATCAGCTGTTCGAGCTTGCCGTTGATGAACGGGATGTAGACCTTGACCTCGGTCGTCTTGCGGAGCGTGCACCCGGTCTGGGTGGGTGAGAGCTCCTGCCAGCCGGTGAGCTCGCCCGGCCCGGACGGGATGGATGCCGTGTAGTCGCCCTTGGTGATTCCCGGATCGTAGGGACCGAAGCTCTCCTCGCGCGTGATGACCATGTCCTTGCGGAGGACGGTCTGCGCCAACGGCGGCAGCTGATCGCGCCCGATGTGCTGCTTGAGCACCACCCGCATCCCGGTCTCGTCAGCCCGGAAGTCCTCGACCTCGCAGTGTGGGGAGATCATCCGGAAGCCCGCCATCATGTCATCCCAGTACTGCCGCGTCGTCTGCGCCTGGTAGATCTTCTCCGCCGGATGGGCGTATCGTGCGGAATAGCTGAGACGTCGTGCCATGGCGGCCACCATAACTCAGCGGTTATCGGTCTCCCAATTCACCGTCTTCGCACATTCGTTGTCGAGCAGCTCCACCAACTGCTCCACGACCGCACTCTCGATCTTCCCGCCGACAAACGGGATAGCCACCGTGGCAGTGCCCTTGTACACCGTCGTTGCCGGATCCCCGGACACCCGCAGGGTGCCGTCGACCTTGGCCGGCGCGCCGCTGACCGAGGCCGTGATGGTGCCGGTGACGGTGCCCGCCGCGTGCGTGAAGACCATGCTCCGGGGGATCTCCAGGTCACCCGGACGCACCGTCGTCACGGCCGCAGGCAGTCGGTCCTCGGGGACTCCCTGCCGGAGCTCGACCGCGACGGTGTCGCCGTCGGCACGGAAGGATTCGAGCCTGCCGTGGCTGGAGTTGGTGGCCTCGAGCAGGTCACGCCAGTACTGCTCGCCCGAGATCAACTCCCAGTAGCGGTCGGCCGAGAAGGGGTAGGACACCGAGTGCTGGAACTGGCTCGCCATGGGCAGGAGATTACTCGACCGACCGGCGGCATGGCCGTGCGCTCGGCACGGGTTACCGTTGGGCCGTGACCGAGACGACACTGCGAGAATCTGTGCCCCTCGCCGAGCTGACCACGCTCCGCGTCGGCGGGCCCGCCCGCGCCCTCATCCGCTGCTCCGACACCCGCTCCGTCATCGAGGAGATCACCGCCGCCGACCGTGCGAACGAGCCCCTGCTGATCCTCGGCGGCGGATCCAACCTCGTGATCGGTGACGTCGGCTTCGACGGCACGGCACTGCGCATCGAGAGTTCGCACATCGGCTTCGGCATCGGCCGCGAATCCGAACGGCGATATGTCACGGCCGACGCCGGGGTGCCGTGGGACGATCTGGTCACGGCGACCATCGACGCAGGCCACGGCGGCCTCGAATGCCTCTCCGGCATCCCGGGCTCGACCGGCGCGACCCCCGTCCAGAATGTCGGCGCCTACGGGGTCGAGGTGGCCGAGGTGCTGCGCGAGGTGCAGGTGTTCGACCGCCGGTCGTCGAGCCTGCGCTGGGTGGGGCCGCGGGAGCTGGGCCTGGGCTACCGCACGTCGCGGCTCAAACACCGTGATGAACTCGTCGTCGTCGCGGTGTCATTCTGGCTCGACGACGATCGCCGGTCGCGGCCGCTGCGCTATCGCGAGCTCGCCGCCGCGATGGGGGTCGCCGAGGGCGGGCGGGCCGACGCCGCCGCGGTCCGCGATCAGGTCCTGGCGCTGCGCCGGGCCAAGGGCATGGTGCTCGACCCCGCCGACCACGACACCTGGAGTGCGGGCTCGTTCTTCACCAACCCCATCGTCGGCGCCGCCGAGGCGCCGGCAATCCTGGACCGCATCCGGTCGGTCGTCGGCGCCGACGTCGCCGTGCCCGCATACCCGGGCGAGGCCGGCGTGAAGCTGTCGGCGGGCTGGCTGATCGAGCGTGCGGGCTTTCCCAAGGGCTACCCCGGCACCGACGTGGCCGCCCGGCTGTCGACGAAACACACTCTGGCGGTGACCAATCGGGGCACGGCGAGCGCCGGGCAGATCCTCGATCTGGCGCGGGCCGTGCGCGACGGGGTCGCCGCGAGGTTCGGGGTGAGATTGCACCCCGAACCGGTGCTGGTGAACTGCGAGCTGTAGGGCGTGTCTCCCAATTCTTCTGCGTGGAATGGGGAGACACGGCCAAGGGGCGCCCTCAGTTCCCGGCGGCGGCGGGTACCCGGGCCTCGATCAGATCCTCGATGGCCGCGCTGACCCGGGCCGCGGCCTCGACGGTCGACATGTGCCCCACTCCGTCCAGGATCAGCAGTTCGTGCAGGTACCCCGTGTCACGCAGCACCGTGGCGATCTGTTCGGCGTGCGCGGCGGGGGTGAGCCGGTCGGCCGCGCCCGCGAGCACCGTCGTCGGCACCCGCAGCGCCTCGAGTCCGGCGCGCACATCGAGCCGGTGCATCGCGGCACCCCAGCGGGCCCGTGCCCGCGGCGGACAGGACGCCACCATCTCGTCGAAGAAGTCGACGTGGGCGCGGCGGGCGTTCTCGCCCAGCGACATGTACCGCGTCAGCTGCGCCGAGTACACCGACCGCGGCAGCGGCGCGGGTGTGGAGGTAAAGACCCGGGTGACCGTCGGCAGCAACGGCGCGGCATGGCGCGGCAGCGGCGGGATGAGGGTGTGCTCGCGCATGACCTGCCGGGCGGCCGTGGAGGCGAGCAGGACCGAGGAGACCGTGTCGGTGACCTTCTCCGGGTACTGGGCGGCCCAACTCATGATCGTGATCCCGCCCATGCTGTGCCCGACGAGGATGGCCTTGCGCCCGTCGGGGATCACCGCCGACAGCACGGCATCGAGATCGGTGCCGAGCATGTCCATGGTGGGCCGGGCCCGGCCGAGTTCGCTCCGGCCGTGTCCGCGCTGGTCGTAGACGACGACCGGCCGGTCCGCGGCGAAGTGGTTGATCTGCGGATTCCAGTAGGTGGTGTTACAGGTCCAGCCGTGCACCGCGACGAGGATGTCGGCGTCGGAATCGTCGATTGCCGGGCCATGGTGTTCGACGTGGAGGGCGGTCCCGTCGGCGGTGTGCACCGTCCGGGTCGTCGGTGTCTGCGCCGGCGGCGCGATCAAGGCGTCCGGGCCGTCGTCGACAGCGGCCTCGGCGGCCACGATCGCCCGGACGAGCAGCGCCCCGATCGTCCCGACCCCCGCCGCGGCAAATCCCGCGGTCGCGGCGGCGGTACCGGCCAACACGGTTCTGATCCTCATCGCAGTGGTCCTCTCTCGGTGTTCGGGTTCGGGTCGGTGGGTGCGGACTCATCTGGTGGATCGCCGACGATGTCGG
>JASGFO010000187.1:0-8374 GCA_047605505.1 Gordonia sp. (in: high G+C Gram-positive bacteria)
GCCGCTGTCGTCCACCGACATCGCTTCCTCATTGCCCCTCCGACCCGTCGTGTTACCGATGCGGTGGACAGTATCGCCACCTTCCGACATTTCGGTACCGGGTTGTTAATATTCGCGGTGACACCACCCGCCGCACCTGTTGTCCGTCAAGCACTGACATCACAACGGCCGACGCCGACCGTCGAGGAGCCCTCGTGACCAGCCCAGATGACCCGAACACCTCCGGTGACAACTGGGCCAAGGACAACTGGGACAAGGGCAACTGGGCCGCTGCCGATTGGACCGGGGTCGACCGGCCGGCACCGGCGATCAAGCCCGACTCAAACCTGGTCTGGGGCATCCTGACGACGGTGCTGTGCTGCGTGCCGCTCGGGGTTGTCGCCATCGTCTACGCCGCCAAGGTGGACAAACTGTGGCTCCTCGGCGATGTCGAGGGCGCACGGAAAGCGTCGGCGGCGGCGCGGAACTGGTCGATCGGCAGCGCCGTGGCGACTGTGGTGCTGGTGGCGCTCTTTATCGGCGTCGCAGCTTTGGCCGGCACCCTCTCGGACCCCACCTCGCCGCCCTACTCCGATTACACCCCGACCCCGACATCCGTCTTCCCCTATACGCCCTACATACCGGCGCCGTACCCGACCTACTCACCGGGCCCGTTGACGTACCCGACCGCGTTCCCCTGCCAGGCCCTGCCCGAAGGCTGCTGACCCCTGGGCGGCACCCCCGGCGGCACCTGCCTGTCACACCCTCTCGGTAGGTTACGAAGGGACCGCAAGGAAGGGGGCTGCCACCGATGCCGACCACCTCACACATCCGCGCCGTCGAACAGGAGGTCTGGGATCTCCTCGACACCGACGCCGATCTCGACGAGCAGATCACCTACCTCGTCGTCGCCGCGTTGCACGGTGAAACCGAGCTACGGGAGCAGCTCGGGGCCGATGCCGATGTCCCGGAACGGCCGGACGCAGCCCTGGCGGCGCCGGCGCCGCCACCGGTCCGCGCCTTCCTCGACACCATCACCGTCGCGGGTTTCCGCGGCATCGGCCCGGCCGCCACGCTGCGCGTGCCGCCCACACCAGGGCTCACCGTCGTGTGTGGACGCAACGGCTCCGGCAAGTCGAGCTTTGCCGAAGGGCTCGAGTTCGCCCTCACCGGCGAGAGCTACCGGTTCAAGAACCGGGCCGCCCAGTGGCGCGACGGCTGGCGCAACGTCCACGCCCCCGGGGCACCGTCGATCCGCACCACCTTCGCGCTCGAATACACCGGGACCGAACACCGTTCGGCACAGCTGACCGTCGGCGTCGACTGGGCTGGGGATCGCCTCGAGGACGCGGCCCGGTGGTCCCAAGTCGCCCGAGCCACACGCGCCGGAGTCGAGGCCCTCGGCTGGGACGGTCCGCTGCGTCTGCACCGACCGGTGCTGTCGTACGACGAGCTCGGCGGGCTGTTCGAGTCCGGGCCGTCGGCCCTCTACGACATGCTCAACGATCTCCTCGGCCTCGAGGAAATCAGCCAGGCCGAACGGCGCCTGAAGGCCCTGGTCACCGAGCTCGGCGCAGCCCGCAAGGCCGCCGACAAGGAACGCCTCGCACTCCGTCGACACCTCGACGAGGTCGACGATCCCCGCGCGGCGCAGGTCAACCGACTCACCAAACGCAAACCCTACGATCTCGACGCGATCACCACCGTCACTCTCGGATCGGGGACCGAGCAGGCGGGCGCCGTCACCGCCCTGCGGCGCCTGGCCGACCTCGCGGTCCCCGCGCCCGCCGAGGCCCGACGTGTCGCCGCAGAACTCCGCGACGCCATCGACCAATCGGTGGCGTCGGCCACCTCATCGGCGGAGCTCATGCTCTCGCGCACCAACCTGCTCCGCGACGCCCTGGCCTTCCACACCGAGGCCGGTGACGGCCCCTGCCCGGTGTGCGCGACGGGCACCCTCGACGACGCCTGGCATCAACGCGTCACCCAGGACGTCACCGACGCCGAGGTCTGGCTCGCGGCGACCCGTGCCGCAGCCGGCCGGCTCGACGCCGCCCGCGCGGCCGCCAAGCATCTCCTCGCACAGCTCCCGACCCCCGTGTCGCCGGCGGACACCGAACTGACCACTCTCCCGTCGTACCTGGAGGCACTGGCCCACGCCCGCGCGTTGCCGGAGACGCTGAGCGATCTGCCCGGCCACGTGGAATCGGCGATCGTCACAATCGACTCCGCGGCAACGGAATTGCGCGCCGAGGCGGCCACCCGGATCGCGGCACTCGAGGACACCTGGGCGCCTGTCGCCCAGCGCATCTCCGCCTGGGTGCAGCAGGAGAGCACCGCCCGCGGCAACGACACCCGCCTCACGCTCGCCGACACCGCGCTCACCTGGTTACGCCGCAACTCCGAAACGCTGCGGCAGCGGCGCCTCGACCCGATCGCCGATCAGGCCCGCGCCATCTGGGGCTCGCTGAAACAGGAGAGCAACGTCGAACTCGGCACGATCTCCCTGACCGGATCGGCCACCAAACGCCGCGCGATCCTGCAGGGCAAGGTCGACGGCACCGAGGTCGGTGCGCTGTCGGTGATGAGTCAGGGTGAACTCCACGCCCTCGCCCTGGCCCTGTTCATCCCGCGGGCCACCAGCCCGGCCAGCCCCTTTCGGTTCCTGGTGCTCGACGACCCGATCCAGGCCATGGATCCGGCCAAGATCGACGGCTTCCTCGCGGTGCTGGCCGACCTCGCGACGACCCGCCAGGTGATCGTGTTCTCGCACGACGACCGGCTGCCCGCGGCCATCCGGACCTCGTCGACACCCGCGCAACTCATCCAGGTGGAGCGCGGTCCCCACTCGTCGGTGTGCCTGGAATACCTCGACACCCCGGCCGATCTCTACGTCGCCGACGCCAATGCCCTGCTGCGCGACGAGAACGTCTCCGCCGCCGTCAAGTCCAAGGCCCTCCCGGGACTGTTCCGGATGGCTCTCGAATCGGCGGCCAAACAGCACTTCTTCGCCACCGGCGCGCGCGCAGGCATCCCACTGGAAGACTCCGCCGAGATCTGGGAACGCCACGAACGCACCAACCCGCGCCTGGCCCTGGCGCTGTTCGACGACCCGCAACGCCCGGTCACCGCATGGTTCGAGAACGCCCCGCACCGCCGCAACACCCTGTATATCGCCCGCCACGTCCACGCGCGTTCCGGCGACCTCCACGTCGGGCCGGGCGACATCAAGGACCTGCGCCGAACGGTCCGCGATCTCCTCGCCGAGGAGCACCCGGGCGGCCGGGCAAGGCACACATGAATCCCGAAGCCATCCAGCTGCTCGGCTCGGCGCAGCAGATCCTCGACCACTCCTCCACCAGCACCACGAGCACTGCCCGGGTGGCGGCCTTCCTGGCGCGGCAGGCCGCCGAGGTGATGATCGAGGATCGTTGTGCAACACTGGTTTCCGAGCAGGTGGCGCGAGCGACCGGGCGATCCAAGGCGTCGATCCTGAAGTCGTTGGACACCACCCCGGCGGGCACCACACTCATCCGGGCGTGGAATCAGCTCAGCAGGTACTGCCATGAGCACGCCTACGAGCTGGCGCCAAGCGTTGCCGAGGTCCGGGCGATGTGCGTGCAGCTGATGAGGGTGATGGAGGGCGAGGCCGCGTAGCGGCCCGCCCCGGTCCCGATGGCGCACCATCCCGCACCCCCGTTGCGTCTGCCCTGGTCGCATACGTTCGAGCCGGGCCCCGCCTGGTATGGCGACAAGACCGTGGTGCCGCACCGGATCACCGTGCACCGCGACTGGTCGCTGTCGACGCCACACGCCGACCTCGCGCAGGAGCAGATCCTGGCCGCCCTCGGCGGCCCGCACTGCACATGCCTGTCCGCCGCCGCCGACATCGCCGTCGTCCGCGAGGCGATGGAGCTCTACGCGCGGCGGCGACCGTATCCGATCATCCGCACCGGTCCCGCCGCCTGGCAGGTGCGGATGGCGGACGGCCAGGTCCACACCTTCCTCAGCGCCCTGACCGCCGCAGCCTTCATCCGCTCCGACATCGGCGGCCCCGTCCGCCGTACGAGCAGGCAGACGCGGCTCATCGCGGCCGGGCTGCGCGCCCGCGACATCGAGGACCCACCGGCTCGGTGGGCCCGCACCGCCGCCTGGTTACTCATCGAATCGACCGGTGTCACCATTCTCTGGCAGGCCGGCGTGCATCCGCGCACACTCGTCGAGAGCTGGTGCGCGCGAGGCAAACCTGCCGAGCAGATATCGGCGTATGCGTTTCTCACCTGGATCTATCGCGACCGACGTGGGGCAGCGTGTCGCATCAACCGGAGCCGCGCCCGCTGGTCCACGACGACGACGATGTTGCCCACGATCGGTCAGATCGTGCCCGGCGTGGTTCCGGCCCTGCTGCGTGATCCCGACTTCCACGACGCCCTCGCCCTGACCCGTCCTACTCCGGCACAACGACTCTCCCGCCGCAACCATGAGATCGCCGCGCTCGTCGAGTCGGCTACCGACACCACCCGATTCACCGGAATCAACACCGTCGTCGTTCTCGGTCGGATCGACGCCGATGAGTGGCTGGTGGTCCGCGACCGGTCCCGAAACGGCCCGAACGCCCGCTGCGCCGTCGTCCGATGCCCACCCCCGGACATCGGCACGCCACCGATTCCCGGCACCACCACGCTGCTCTACCGCGTCGTCGAGAATGTTCTGGCCTCCCAGCGCTACTCAGAAGCAATCCCGGACCGCGCGGCACCGCCCCGGTCGGCGATCGGTGTCGTCCGCTCTCTGCTGGCGGCGGGCGCCGAGTCCGAGGCGGCGGCCTGGCTGATCGACGCCGAGCTGATCGGCCCCGGGCTGCCGATCGCCGAGGATGCCCTTGCCGCACTTCATGTTCTGGGTGTGCGCGGCGTACTGCCTGCTGATCGGGTCGCACGGTTGATGGTGATACTCACCGGGACCTGGCTGCGCCACCATCCCGAGACGTGGGGGCTACCCGCCCACATCGCCCAGGCCGCGCAGCACCTCGTGTACTTCAGCGACAGGGTGCTCCCCGATCTCGATCCGGCGACGTTCGCCGATACCGCGCATCAGTGGATGTGGGCGGTCTGCACCCGACTCTCCCTGGGGATCAGCACCGAGCAACTGCTGCGGTCGTGGTCGGTGACCACGCAGGGCAATCACATCACCGCCGTCTGGGGGCTGGGCTCCGCGACACTGGGTCCCGACGGCGATCCCGACACGACGACGCACTACGAACTGCGGACCTCCCCCAACGCACAGTCCAAGATCGCCGGAATCGTCCTGCTGCTGACGCTCGCGAGTCTCTGTCCACGGGCGTGCACAGGTCTGCCCCGCACCGCCCCCGTCGAGATGACCGAGTCGGCCATGGCGCGATACACCCTCCGCAAGGTCTTCGATCTCGAACGCCTGCGGGCACTGACCGCCTACCGCATCCCCGGGCAGCCGTGGACCATCGCGCGCGAGCGATGACCCGATACTGTCGGTACCCGCCTCTACCATGACCCGTATGCCGAGCTCCCCCGACGCCGCCTATCAGACCACCCTGGATGCGCTGGGCCTCTGCGTGTCCGCCCGCATCCCCGTCCTGCTCTGGGGCAATCCCGGCGAGGGCAAGACCTCCCTCATCGAATCCGCGGCGGCACAGAGCTGGCATGTGGAGACGGTGATCCTCAGCCAGAGCGAGCCGTCTGATCTCGCGGGGCTGCCGGTGGTCTCCAACGCCGGCCAGGTGGTCCTCGCGCCGCCCGCGTGGGCCCAGCGCCTCGCCGACCATGACGGTCCGTCGATCTGCTTCTTCGACGAGTTCTCCACGGCCCAGCCGTCGCTGCAGGCGGCCGCCCTGCGCATTCTCACCCACCGGCAGGTCGGCATGGTGCAGCTGCCCGACACCGTCGCGTTCGTGGCCGCCGCCAATCCGGTGGAGGTGGCCGCGGCCGGCTGGGACCTGGCCGCCCCCACCTCGTCGCGCTTTGTCCACCTGGACTTCGAGATGACCGTCGAGGTATTCGCCCAGGGGTCGGTGTCCGGGGATTGGCCACCGCTGCCCACGTGGCCGCTGCCCGACGGCTTCGCCGGGCTCGTCGCCCGGGAGATGGCGTCGGTGACCGGATTCCTGCGAGCTCGGCCCAACCAGTTGTCGGTGATCCCGAAGGATCCTTCGAGCCGATCGCGGGCCTTCCCGACGCCCCGGACCTGGCAGTTCGCCGCGACGTTGTCGGCGCTAGCGACCGCCACCGGACGGTCCGAGGCCGTCACGAACCTCGTGGTCACGGGCGCGATCGGGGAGGCCACCGCCTACGAGTACCTCGCGTGGCGGGAGCACCTGGATCTGCCCGATCCCGACCGGTTGCTCGACGACGAAGAGAGCGTCGACTTCTCGTCGTTGCGCGCCGACCGCGTGTACGTGGTGCTGGAATCGCTGGTCGCGGCGTTCGACGCACGGCCGTCCGACGACCGGTGGACCCGGGCCGTCGCGATCTGCTGCCGGGCCGCCGAGCAGGGCGCCCTCGATCCCGCGGTGCCTGCCGTCCGGTCACTCGTGACCCCACAGCGCCGCCCCCGTTCGGCGGCGATCCCGCCCGGCATCGTCGTCTTCGCGCCGGCCCTGAAACACGCCGGGCTGCTGTGAGCGTCGCCGACCTCGACCGGGCTCGGCTCACCGCAGCCCGGCTCTGGGTGATCAGCAGGCCACCGCCGAGGTCGACACCGTCGGCGCGGCCGCGCAATCAGCCCTATCTGTCACGAGCCTTGTTCGCCCTGCGTCCGGTGGCCTGCGACCACGTCGCCCGGATGACCGTCGACGAGGGGTGGCGGTTGTATGTGAACCCGGATTGGCTTGCCGCAACCGATATCCCGGAGATCGGGCGGGAGCTCACCCACCTCGTCTGGCATCTCCTGGCCACGCACGCCGCCCGGGCCCGGCGCTCCGGTGTCAGCACCGGCTCCGCCCGGCGCTGGTGTCGGGCGGGCGACATCTCGATCGCCTGGTACACCGACGGCGCCGATCTGCGGCCCCAGCAGATCCCGCCACCGAACCACCAGGGCCACGACGGGGAGCAGACCACCGAGGAGCTCTTCGCCGGTCTCGGCGCGGCGGGATTCGCCGACGATCCCGACTCCGGACCGGACCCGCCCGCCCTCGACGAGTGCGGCAGCGGCGCCGACGGCCTGCCCCGCGACTACGAGGTGCCCGCCGGGGACATCGATCTCCCCGCGCTCACCGCGGTCGAGACCGGGCACATCCGACGCCAGGTGGCCGTCGCCTTCCAGACGTCGAACGCCGCTCGCGGCACCGGCGCGGGTGCGATCGAACGCTGGGCCCGTCACCTCCTCGAACCGACGATGCCGTGGCCACAGCTGCTGGCGGGGGCCGTCCGCCGGGCCCTGGCCACCACCGCGGGCCACGGTGACTACACCTATCGGCGGCCGTCCCGCCGGGCGGCCTCGGTGCCCGACATCCTCCTGCCCAGCCAGCACCGGCCGGTACCCGAGCTCGCGATCGTCATCGACACCTCGGCGAGCATGTCGGAGCTAATGATCTCCCGCGCGCTGACCGAGCTCGACAACATCGTCGCGTCGTTGCGCGTCGCTGCCCACGGCATCATTGCGGTCTCCGTCGACGACGCCGCCTACCACCTGCGGCGGGTCCGACGAGCTGCCGACGTCGACGTCATCGGCGGTGGCGGCACCGACATGACGATCGGTATCGCGGCAGTCGCGCGGGAACGTCCGCGCCCCGAGATCGTCGTCGTCTTCACCGACGGCCACACACCGTGGCCGGCCGGCCCCGTGCCGGGCATGACGGTGATCGCGGCGCTGCTGGCGCAGTCACGTCACGATCTGCCGGAGACCCCGGAGTGGGTGGTACGCGTGGAATGCGTCGACGAGACCGAAACCTGAATCGCTCGTCAGCTTTGGGAGACACGCCCTAGGGGATTGGGAGACACGCCCTAGGGTCGAGAGGTGTGTCTGCGAGGAGGCGGCGTGACAAGAATCGTGGTGGCCAACCGGGGCGAGATCGCGGTACGGATTCTGCGTGCCGTCGATGATCTCGGCTTCGAGGGGGTCTCGGTCTACGCCGACGACGACACCGCAGCCCTGCACGTGATGCGCGCCGACCATTCGGTGGCGCTGCCCGGCACCGGTCCGGCGGCCTACCTCGACGCCGACGCCATCATCGCGGCCGCACGTGCGGCCGGTGCCGACGCCATCCATCCCGGATACGGATTCCTCAGCGAGAACGCCGACTTCGCCCGCGCGGTCGCCGACGCGGACCTGACGTTCATCGGCCCGCCACCGAGCGTCCTGCGCGCACTGGGCAACAAGGCCACCGCCCGAACCCTCGCCGAGGCGGCCGGTGTTCCCGTCCCGC
>JASGFO010000188.1:0-8259 GCA_047605505.1 Gordonia sp. (in: high G+C Gram-positive bacteria)
GCCGGGCGGAGCGGACTCCCACAGCATTCCGAAGCCGAACTCCATCCCGGTGATCGACAGCCCGTCGACGCGCTGGGTGGCCGGCACACCGGCCTGGTCGGCGACCCACCGTGCGTGCATCGGATCCGGCGGGTACCCGAATCGGTCACCGACGAACCCAACGAACAACGGCCGTGCCCGGGCCACCTCGGCCAGGCACACATCGATGACGCGGCGCGACGCCTCCGCCTCGTCCAGACCCAGTGTGTCCACGCCCCACCGCAGGTCGATCAGCTCGACGCGGAATCCGGCGGCCGCGACCATCTCGTCGAGTCGCTCGGTCACCGGACCGGCGAGCAGATCGCGTTCACCGTGAAAGTCGCGGAATGTCGACGACACGAACACCGAGATGATCGCCACGAATGTCCTCTCCAGCGCATGGGCTGCCCGAGGGTGATGCAGCCGACCCTCCGGGAGAGTTAACACCGGTGCCGGCGCCGACGATCCACCCTGCGGACTCGCGAACATCGAGTCCCCTGACGCGGCAGCCGCCGGGCCAAGCGCGCAAGCCTTGTAGCCCGGCCGGCCGAGCCCCCTGTCAGGATTGAACTGACGACCGCTCGCTTACAAGGCGAGTGCTCTACCACTGAGCTAAGGAGGCATTGCTTGCGCGATTATATCCGCCGCCTCGTCGATGGCCTCACCGGGACCAGACAGGCCACCATCGACACCATCGAGCCCGGCCGGATCGTGGTGGCGCCGCGCCGCCCGATCGACCGCTTCGACGTCGCCGCGATCGCCGAGGTGCTCGATCTCGCCACCAAGGTGGGCGCGGTGCTGCTCGACTCGGGCACCGGCGCCATCGACACCCAGGCACAGATCCGCTTTGTCGCCGCCACCTACGGCCTCGACGACGTACAGATCGATGTCACCTTCAACACGATTCACGCCAGCGCCCGGCGCGGCGCCACGCTGCCGCCGATCACCACCCTGCGCACGGTCGAATACCGGTCGATGGACTTCACCCGGTTGGCGCACGTCGACAAGCTGATCCGGCGCATCCGGGACTCCGCGATCACCCCGGGCACCGCACATCAGATGCTCGACACGCTGATCGCCGCCCCGCACCCCTACTCCTACCGGCAGTCGACGTTCGCGTGGGGCCTGATGGCCGCCGGGGTCAGCATGCTGTTCGGCGGTGACCTCCTGGTCGCGCTGATCGCCTTCGTGACGACGAGCACCATCGTCGGCGTCAACCACCTCCTCCGACGGATCGGCACACCGAAGTTCTTCCAGCAGGTCACCGGCGGATTCATCGCCGTGGTCCCCGCGGCACTCATCTTCGAGGGCGGCGAGAAACTCGGCGTCGACATCTCCCCCTCCCAGGTCATCGCCTCCGGGATCGTGGTGCTGTTGTCGGGGCTGTCATTGGTCGGTTCGGTGCAGGACGCGATCACCGGCGCGCCCATCACCGGGGCCGCCCGGTTCTTCGAGCTGGTGCTGATGACGGGCGGGATCATCGCCGGGGTCGGCATGGCACTCCGGCTGCTCGAGGCGTTCGGCGTCTACCTGCCGACCATCACCGCCGCCACCGAGTTCCGGGGCGCCGACATCCCCGCCCAGGTCCTCGCGGGTGCCGTCGCCGCCCTGGCATTCGCCTGGGCGAGCTACGCCGAACGCCGCGCCCTGCCGATGGCGTTCATCGCGGGGGCCATCGGCGTCGCGGTGGTGGCCGGGGCCTCGTTCATCCCGGTGGGCAACGTGATCGGCGCAGGCATGGCAGCGGTGTGCGTTGGCATGCTCGGCGGTCTGCTCGCCCGGCGCGCCCTCACCCCACCGCTCGTCGTCGCCATCGCCGGCATCACCCCGTTGCTGCCCGGCCTGGCCGTCTACCGCGGCCTCTACGGCATCCTCAACGACCAATCACTCGACGGGTTCACCTGGGTCGCCAGCGCCCTCGGCGCGGGCTGCGCGCTGGCCGCGGGCGTCACCCTCGGCGAGTTCATCGCCCGGACCCTGCGCCGCCCCCGGGTGGTCACCACCTTGATCGAACGCCAGAGGTCACGGCTGCGGCGCCCGCGCGGCTGGTGACCGGCCGATCACCCGCGCACCAGGCCTCCGTGGTGCCGCGTAGACTGTCCGCGTGTCTTTTGGGCACCGCGCACCCGCCGACAACCGTTAAGGATCGATAACCCATGGCAGCCAAGACCACCGACATCGCCGACGAAGAGTTGGGGCCCGTCGCCGACGAGACCGCGAATTCGGCGCGCCGGGTCGTGGCGGCCTACGCGACCGACGCCGACGAATGCCGAATGCTGCTGGCCATGCTGGGGATCGCACCGGGCGAGAACGCCTGACCACGTGCCTGCCGCCGGGAGCGAAGCGAGCGGGGCAGATGTCACCGCCGCCGGGAGCGAAGCGAGCGGGGCACATGTCACCGCCGCCGGGAGCGAAGCGAGCGGGGCACATGTCACCGCCGCCGGGAGCGAAGCGAGGGTGACCGCGGAGTTCGTCGTGGTGGCCAACCGGCTGCCCCTCGACAAGGAGATCGGCCGTGACGGCCAGGTGCGCTGGAAGCGCAGCCCCGGCGGCCTGGTGACCGCGCTCGAACCCATCCTGCGTTCCCGGACGGGCGCGTGGGTGGGGTGGTCGGGGATCGCCGATTCCGACGACAATCCCGAGATCGACGGCATCGAGATCAAGGCGGTGCCGCTGTCGACCCGGGAGATCGCCGAGTACTACGAGGGCTTCTCCAATGCCACGTTGTGGCCGCTGTATCACGATGTGATCGTCAAGCCCGAGTATCACCGCGAATGGTGGAACACCTATGTCGAGGTGAATCGCCGGTTTGCCGAGGCCACCGCCGAGATCTCGGCGCCCGGCGCGGTGGTGTGGGTGCAGGACTATCAGCTGCAGCTGGTCCCGAAGATGTTGCGGATGCTGCGGCCGGACCTCAAGATCGGGTTCTTCCTGCACATCCCGTTCCCACCGGTCGAGCTGTTCATGCAGTTGCCGTGGCGCACCGAGATCGTCGAGGGACTGTTGGGCGCCGATCTGATCGGCTTCCATCTGCCCGGTGGCGCCCAGAACTTCCTCTACCTGGCGCGCCGGCTGGCCGGGCAGGCCACCAGCAAGGGCTCGGTGGGGGTGCGGTCGCGGTTCGGGGTGGTGCAGGTGGGGTTCCGGACCGTGCGGGTGGGCGCCTTCCCCATCTCCATCGATGCCGGCGAACTCGACAGCAAGGCCCGCTCCAGACAGATCCGGGCGCGGGCCGCCGAGATCCGGGCCGAGCTCGGGCATCCCCGGACGATCCTGCTCGGCGTGGACCGCCTCGACTACACCAAGGGCATCGACGTGCGGTTGCGGGCGCTGTCGGAGCTGCTCGACGAGGGCCGGATCAAGGCCGAGGACACGGTGATGGTGCAGCTGGCAACACCGAGCCGCGAGCGCGTCGAGAGCTACATCCAGATGCGGGCCGGGATCGAGCAATTGGTCGGCAACATCAACGGCAATCACGGTGCCGTCGGCCATCCCATCGTCGAATATCTGCACCGACCGGTGCCGCGTGACGATCTGATCGCGTTCTACGGCGCTGCCGACGTCATGCTCGTGACCCCGCTGCGCGACGGCATGAATCTGGTCGCCAAAGAGTATGTGGCGTGCCGCAGCGATCTCGGCGGCGCCCTGGTACTCAGTGAGTTCACCGGTGCCGCAGCCGAATTGAAGTCGGCGTATCAGGCCAATCCGTATGACCTGGAAGGGATCAAGGACGCGATCGCAACGGCCGTCGATCAAGACCCCGCCGAGGGGCGCCGCCGCATGCGGGCACTGCGCCGACAGGTGTTGACCCATGATGTCGCCAAGTGGGCCGAGAGCTTCCTCTCGACGCTCACCGCCGATGCGAGCACCACCCCCGCGGCCAATCGTGGCGTCGACATCGTCACCGATGAGGCGAACGACGGCGGAAACCCCGACGGCACGGCACCGGACGGCGGCCGGAGCCGGTGAGCGTCATCGGGATTCCGGATGACCTGGCAGCGGCACTGCCGGTCGCGGCCCGGGTCCCGACGCTGCTGGTGGCGTCGGACTATGACGGCTGTCTCGCACCGATCGTGGCGAGACCCGAGGATGCCACACCCAATGCGGCGTCGATCCGGGCCATCCGGGCGGCCGCGCAGCTGCCCGGCACCGGGGCCGCGGTGGTCTCGGGCCGGGAACTGGCGGTGCTCGCCGAGCTGTCGGGGCTGTCGGCGCCGGTGGAGCTGGTCGGCAGCCATGGCAGCGAGTTTGCCACCGGCTTCACCGCGGAGGTGACACCTGAGGCGCGACAACTCTTGGACCGCTTGATCACCGAACTGCAGGCGATCGCCGCGCGCTATCCGGGCAGTCGGGTCGAGACCAAACCCGTGAGCGCGGCCCTCCACGTGCGCAATGCCTCGCGCGCCGATGCCGAGGCGGCGTGTGCACGGGCCCGCCTCGGTCCCGCGCGCCTGCCCGGGGTGCAGGTGACCGAGGGCAAGGAGGTGATCGAGCTGGCCGTGATCGAGACCTCCAAGGGCCATGCACTCGACACCCTGCGCGAGCGGATCGGGGCCGATGCGGTGATCTATCTCGGCGACGACGTCACCGACGAGAAGGCGTTCGCGCATCTGCGGCCGCACTCCGGTGACGTCGGCATCAAGGTGGGCGCAGGTGCGACGGCCGCCGGGTTCCGCGTGGCGGACACCGACGATGTCGCCGCGGTCCTGGAGCTGGTGGTCGCGGCGCGCTCGGCGCGCTGAGAGCACGCCCCCCAGACCACGAAATCCGCAGGCGCGGAATAGCGCGCTGACCGGCGCCGGTCAGCCCAGCGCGATGGTCTCGGTGCCGTCGTCGAGCGGCAGGTGGCCGCGAACGATGGCCGTGACCTCGCAGTAGTCCAGGCTGACCGCGCCGCCGTGGTTGTCGAGGAAGGCGATGTCGGCGGCGTCGCGGCCGGTCGCGATGCGGGTCATCGACTGCCGCGGTGCCAGCCCGGTGGCGTCGACGACCACCCACTCGTCGTCGACGAGTGCCTCGACGACCGCGTGGAAGTCCATCGGGAAACAGCCTGGCGCGTAGACGGCGGCGACCCGGGCCGGGATGTACAGGGCGCGCAGCAATGCGACGACGAGATGGGCGAAGTCGCGGCAGACACCGGCTCCGGCGAGCAGGGTGTCCACCGCGCCGTCGATCGGGTCACTGGCACCGGGGGTGTAGCGGAGGCGTTTCCGCACGAACGTCACGACCTCGTCGAGGAGTTCGGCGGGCGGCCGGCGCACGTCGAATTCGGTTTCGGCGTAGCGGAAGAGCTTGTCGCACTCCACATATCGGCTGGGTCGCAGATAGATGGACCGGTCGGTTGGGGTGACCGCGATCGGATGTGCGGGGGTGATCACCGTCGCGGAATAGGTGACGGCGACCTGTCCGCCGGTCACCGACAGTTGGTGGATCCGCGACCCGTGCGCGCCGACGAGCTCGGCGACCGCCACCGCTTCGTCGTCGACGGTGACCCGCAGCTCCTCGGCCAGCCGCATACCGGGCAACCGTGCCACCGCGATCTGCACTTCGAGATCCGCGGGCGCCGACACGGTGATCGCCATGGTGGCGCCGACGTCACGGGCGAGGGAGGTCATAGGGCAAACAGTAGGTGAACCGGGCGGCATGGGCAGAGCCAACCACCACCCGCAGGCGATCTGTGGGATCCCCTCACATCGACCCGGCCCGACCCGGGTCGGCGTACAGCACCGACAGCGCCACCACCACTGCGGCGCTCGCCTGGATCGACAGCCCGAATCGCGATGGCGTCAGCTCCAGTTGCCATCCCACATTCGACGCGGCGTCGAAGGCCGCCTGCACCGGCGCCAGCCCCTGCGGGTGGCCGGCGAAGGCGTCGCCTGCGACGACGACGCTGCCCGGGTTGAGGGCATCGCGGAAGACGGCCACCACCTCCCCCAGGATCCGGGCGCGCTCGTCGACGATGGCCGCGGCGTCGGGGCTCACCCCCAACCGCTCGGCCGCGCGCTGGGCGGCCCGCACACCGATCACCTGTTGCAGCATCGCCGGCCCGCCGAAGATGACGGGCGCGTCGACCCGGACATGTGCGATCGTGCCGGCCCCCCGTGCCGGCATCATCACCTGCCCGGCCACGGTCACCGCGAGGCCCGTCGTCTCCCGGGCGTAGCAGAACAGTCCCGAATCCTCCACGTGCCGAGCCGAACTCAACAGCATCTCGGCCGCGGCCATCGCCTGCACGTGCTCGCACACCGACACCGGCACCCCCAGTGCCGCGGCCAGCTCGGCACCGAGCCCGACCCGCCGCCAGCCCAGCACCGGATGGTCGACGACGCCGGTGTCGGAGTCGATGCGGCCACTCAGCGCGACCCCGCCCCACAGCAGTCGGCGCCCCGAGAACCGGCCGGCGAGCTCGGCGAGCTGAGCGCTCAGATGCCGGACTGCGGTATCGGGTGCGGCATCCCGGGGCGTCAACACGGCGTGGCTGTGCAGGATCCGACCACCGATGTCGGCGACGACGAGCGTCGCGCGCCGGGCCCCGATGTGCATCCCGGCCACACACAACCGATCCCGGTCGAGGGTGAGCGGATTCTTGGGGCGGCCGATCACGCCGGGCGGCACCAGATCCGGCCGTTCGACGACGAACCCGAGGTCGAGGAGCGCGGTGACCTGACGGTTGATCGTCGCCGGCGAGAGCCCGGTCGCCGCGGCCAGCGCATCCCGGGTGACCGGCGCGCTGACCCGAATGGCCTGCAACACCTGCGACGCGGGCGCCGAGGAGACCCTGAGTGTCACCGGGACCACTGCATCCATGCCCACGAATCTATCGGGTCGGCGAAACCTCGTACGCTCGTGTTCATGAGCGAATCGACCCCCGCCGTCACCGCTGCGCCACTCCCCGATGCGCCAACGGCCCGCCGAATCGCCGTGGTCACCGGTGCGAGTTCGGGAATCGGTGCAGCGACCGCCCGGACCCTGGCCGCCCAGGGCTATCACGTCGTCCTCGGCGCCCGCCGCGTCGAGAAGGTCCGGGCATTGGCCGCGGAGTTGTCGGGTACCGGCAAGCAGCTCGACGTCACCGACGACGCCTCGGTGGCAGCCTTCGTCGACGGCCTCGACACCGTCGACGTCCTGGTCAACAATGCCGGTGGCGCCAAGGGTCTCGACCCGGTGTCCGCCGCCGATCTCGATGACTGGCGGTGGATGTGGGAGACCAACGTGCTGGGCACACTGCGGATGACCAAGGCATTGCTGCCGGCGCTCGCGGCCTCCGGCGACGGTCTGATCGTCACCGTCACCTCCATTGCGGCCCTGGAGACCTACGACAACGGCGCCGGCTACACCTCGGCCAAGCATGCGCAGGGGGTGCTGCATCGGACGCTGCGGTCCGAACTGCTCGGCCGGCCGATCCGGCTCACCGAGATCTGCCCGGGAATGGTCGAGACCGATTTCTCGCTCGTGCGCTTTGACGGCGACGCCAGCCGCGCCGACGCCGTCTACGAGGGATTGACCCCGCTGGTCGCGGAGGATATCGCCGAGGTCATCGGCTTCGTCGCCTCCCGCCCATCACACGTCGACCTGGACCAGATCGTGATCCGGCCCCGTGACCAGGTGTCGGCGCAGCGGAACATCAAGACGGGGTAGGCACTCGGATCACCGGCCCCGACGCGGACGCCGTCCGGATGGTGTTGAGGCGGCCGCGGAGTCAGGTGTCGGGTCGTTGAAGACGTCGACGGCGGCTGCGGGCGCCGTAATCAGAACGATGCGCAACACTCAGGTTTTTCTCATGTATAGAACGTTCATTTGCCTATAATAGTGATATGAGCAATACTGAGATCGTCACCAGCATCGAGGAGTTCCTCGACATCCTGGGTGATCTCGCCGTACCCGACGAGATCACCGGACCCGACGCCTATGCCGTCCTGGCGGTGTTGGCGCGGCTACGGAACATCGTCGATGACCAGTGTGCGCAGTGGGTCCGACAGTGCGACCGCCTCGGCGTCGCACAATCCCACGGCCGCACCACCCGCGAGTTGGTGATGGTGATGGGATTCGCGCCCGCCGTGGCCTCGCGGATGATTCGGCGTGCAGGTTTCACCGACGACCGACTCGACCGGCATTGCGCGGACGGGGCGGTCTCGGCCGAACACGCTGACGCAATTGTTCGAGGGGTGAATCAGGTCGCCGGACGCGTCGGTTCGGACCTTGACGCCGAGGCTCGGTCGGATGTGGTGAATCGGCTGTTGG
>JASGFO010000189.1:0-8259 GCA_047605505.1 Gordonia sp. (in: high G+C Gram-positive bacteria)
CGGCTCGGGTGCCGCGACGGTCGTGTCGGTATCCCACAGCGCGGCGAGCAGCTCGGGCGTCGGCGCGTCGGCGGGTGGTGTCGGGGTCCCCGGAGAATCCTCGGCGGGCACCGCATCCGGTGTGTGCGGCGACATCAGCTCCCGGAACCGGGGGCTGGTCGCGTCGAGTTCGGCGACGGTCCCGACGTCGGTGATCGTGCCGCCGTCGAGGACCGCGACCCGGTCGGCGAGCATCAGCGTCGACCGCCGGTGCGCGAGCACGAGCATGGTCGGCCGGGTGGCAGCACCGGCGGTACCCGCGCGCAGGCGGCGCAGGATCCGTGCCTCGGTCGCGGCGTCGACCGCCGACGTCGCGTCGTCGAGCACCAGCACCCGCGGGGTGCGGTAGAGCGCGCGGGCCAGGGCGATGCGCTGGCGTTGTCCGCCGGAGAGGGTCAGGCCACGCTCGCCGACGACCGTGGCGAAGCCGTCGGGCAGCGCCTCGATGAACTCGAGGGCATCGGCGGCCTCGGCGGCGGCGATCAGCCGTGGGTCGACCTCGGTGTCGGTGCCGGTGTCGCGTTCGCCGAGGCGGATGTTGCCGGCGATCGTGTCCGAGTACAGGAAGGGCTCGTCGTAGACGACGGTCAGCCCTGGTGCCGCGGCCACTCCACCGAACAGTGAGTCCGGGTCGAGCCCGGACAGTTCGTGGCGGTGGCCGTCGGCGGAGACGAGCGCGATCCGGCCTGTCCCGGGGCGCCGGTGCGCACTGACGAGGTCGGCGAGGGTGGACTTCCCCGACCCGGGCGGGCCGACGACGGCGACGCATTCCCCGGGGTGGATTCGCAGGGTCACCTCGTCGAGAACGGGAGCGTCGTCGTAGGCGAACGTCACCGCGGAGAGTTCGATGCCGAGTGGGCCGGTGGGCAGTATCTCGGTGCCTGCGGGGGAGTGGTCCCGCTGGTCGATCACGTCGTAGACGCGTTCGACCGCGGCCCGGGCGAGCTGGGCGCCGACGACGAGGCTGGTCAGCAGCCGCGCGAGGGAGGTCATCGAGGTCACGTAGGTGGAGAATGCGAGGAACGTCCCGGCGGTGATGTCGCCGCGGGCGGTCAACAGGCCGCCGATGACGATCACTGCGACCATGCCGAGCTGGGGGATCGCGGCCATTGTCGGGCCGAACCGGGCGTTGATCCGGGCCACCCGCATCCGCTTGCCGAAGAGGTCGTCGCCGAGCGTGACGAGCTCGTCGACCGCGCGGTCCTCCTGCCCGAAACCCTTGACGACGCGCACCCCGGTGACGGTCTCCTCGACATGCTGGGCGACGTCGGCGGCGGCCTGCTGCGCCGACCAGGTCGCGGCGAACATCCGTCGCCGGGTGGTTGCCACCACGAGTGCCACCAACGGCAGGATCGTCAGGGCCACCAGGGTCAGCAGCGGTGACAGCCAGACCATGATCCCGATCGCGATGAGGACCTGCACCGCCGCGCCCGCCGACAGCGGCACGACCGCGAGCAGACCCTGCACGACCTGCAGATCCGAGATGGACCGGGACACGATCTGCCCGGTCCGGATGTGCGACTGCCGGGCCCCGTCGAGACCCAGGAGGGTGTCCAGGAGCGCCCGGCGCAGCCCGTCCTGGACGCTGATCGACAGCCGGCCCGCGGTGAGGCGCCGCCCGAACTGACACAGGTACCGGATCACCGCCAGCGCCAGCAGCGCGACGACGACGGTGGTGATGGCCGGCCCGGCCGACCCGGCGGGATGGGTGGCCGCGTCGATCGCCGCCTTCGACAGCAGCGGCGCGGTCAGGTCGACGGCCACCGCGATCACCGTGACCGACAGCGTGATCGCGACCAGCCGCCGGTGCCGGAGACACTCGGCGGCCAACCGTCGCACCCAGCCGGTACGTGGTGGCCCGGCGGTCCGGGGACCGCTCGTCACGAATTGCCGAAGGGCAATTCCCGGCGCCGGGAGCGCAGTGACGTGGCGGCCGCCGACCCACCGGGCGCGGCGGGCAGGTCGTCGACGACGATGCCGTCGACGGTCCAGCTGCTCGGCGGTGGCCCGAAGACCTCCCGCGCATTGGTGATGACGCGACGCCCGAGGGTGCGGTTGCCGAGGCCGCCGACGACCGCGCCGATCCCGGCCGGCAGCATCTTGCCGATCACCATCGGCGCCCTCTTGAGCGTGTACCGCTTGGCGAGCCGGCCGGCCAGGGATTTGTTGAGCTTGGCGAAGGTGCTCGACGACTCCGTGGAACGACTGAGGCTGCGCAACGGGCCGCCCTTGGAGCCGACGACGCGGCCGAGTCGGGCGAGTCCCTCCTCGCCGAGCGCCACCGTCAGCACGAGCGTGTTGCGGCGCTCGACCTCGTGAATGCCGATGCCGTGGACCTCGGCGATCGCAAGCGCGAGCAGCGCCGACGCCTCCAGGAACAGCACCGTCTCGCCGGTGATGGCGCCGAGCGCGGCCAGGGTGCCCACGCCGGGCACCGCGGCGGTTGCGCCCACGGCCCCGCCGGCGCTGGTCACCGTCGTCAGGTACCGCTTCTCCAGACGCGTGATGAGCTGGGCCGGCGAGTCGTCGGGGTACTTCTCCCGCAGACTCGCCACATACTTCGCGACCGCGGGCTCCTGCAGGCGCTGCGCCTTGAGCAGCAGGCTCTCGGTGATCTCGACGACCTTGGTCGGCGGCTGCGCCGAGACCGTCGGCCCCGACAGCACGTTCTCGTTGACGCCGGAGCGGTCCTTGTCGCTCATGCGAACACCCCACCCTCGGCCGGGACCGTCTCGTCCGGTCGGGGCGGCGGTGGCGGTGTGCCGTCGCCGAACGGTGTGCCGCCGAGCTCCTCGCGATGATGCGGGGTCAGCCAATTGCGCAGGTCCGGGCCCTTGGGCACGATCCCGGTCGGGTTGATGTCACGGTGAACCACGTAGTAATGCCTCTTGATCTGGGCGAAGTCGGTGGTGTCACCGAATCCGGGGGTCTGGAACAGATCGCGAGCATACGCCCACAGCACCGGCAGCTCGGACAGTTTGGTCCGGTTGCACTTGAAATGGCCGTGATAGACGGCGTCGAAACGGGCCAGGGTGGTGAACAACCGGATATCGGCCTCGGTCACGTGATCGCCGACGAGGTACCGCCGCGCCGACAGTCGCTCGGACAGCTCGTCGAGCTTGGCGAACAGCCGGTCGTAGGCCCGCTCGTAGGCGTCCTGTCCGCCGGCGAACCCGCATCGGTAGACGCCGTTGTTGACCTCGGTGTAGATGCCCTGGTTCACCTCGTCGATCTCCGCGCGCAGATGCTCGGGGTACAGCTCGGGGGCGCCGGGACGGTGATGGTCGGTCCACTCGAGCTCGAAGTCGATGGTGATCTGCGGAAAGTCGTTGGTGACGACCGCCCCGGTGGTGACGTCGACGATGGCGGGGACCGTGATGCCCTTGGGGTAGCCGGGATACCTCTTCTCGTAGGCGTCCTTGAGGCGGGCAATGCCGAGGACCGGGTCGATGCCGCCGGGATCGAGATCGAACGTCCAGGAATCGGCGTCGTGAGTCGGCCCGCACAGCCCCAGCGAGATCGCGGTTTCGAGGCCGAGGAGTCGCCGGACGATGAGGGTCCGGTTGGCCCAGGGGCAGGCGCGGGCCGCGACGAGGCGGTAGCGGCCGGGCGCCACCGGATAGCCGTCGCGGCCGTCCCGGGTGATCCGGGTGGTGATGTACTTCGTGTCCCGGACGAACTCTGGTCCGGTGACGTAGGAGGCAGGAGTGCCGGTCGGCGAGGTTCCCATGCGTTCCAGAGTAGAGGCGAGGCCGGGTTTGGCGGCGGCCCTTCGACGCGGTATATTCCAACTGGAATAGTCGTGTCGGAATAGTGGGGAGCCATCATGGGTGGCCAGTGCTCGGAGCAGGTGCCGTTGGGGCCGGTTCCGCTGTTGGTGCTCGGTCTGCTGGCCGAACGGCCCATGCATCCCTACGAGATGTTCCAGCTCACCGTCGAGCGCAAGGAGGATCGGCTCGCCAAGTTCCGGCCCGGCACGATGTATCACGCGGTCGGCAGGCTGGCTGCCGCGGGCCTGATCGAGGTGCACGAGGTCCAGCGCGCGGGCAATCGGCCCGAACGCACCGTGTACGCGATCACCCCGGCCGGGCGGCAGATGTGCGTCGACAGCATCGCCGCGATCCTGCGTCGCCATCCGACCGAATACCCCGAGCTCTACCTCGCACTGTCGGAGGCGCACGGCCTGCCGCGGACACTCGTCATCGACCTCGTCGAGTCCCGGCTCGTCGAGATGCGCCGCTCGCACGACGAACTCGTCGCTGCCCACGCCGCCGCGCGGACCCGCGGTGTCCCGGAGATGTTCTATCTCGACGTCGGCTGCCGCATCGTGACCCTCGCGGCGCAGATCGGCTGGCTCGCCGAGTTCGTCGAGCGGCTGCGCGCGGGCACCCTGGCGTGGCTCGACGACCCGGGTTCGCCCTATCGGACCGGTGCCCCGGCATCCGATGACCCTCCCGACAATCCCGAAACATCTGCTCCTGCAGCGAAAGTGAATACCTGATGAGTACGTCCACCACTACCTCGTCGCCGCAGCCCTCGTCGCCGCAGCCGCTGACGACGCGCCCCTGGCTGTCGCTGATGGCGCTGTGCGTCGGCTTCTTCATGATCCTCGTGGACATGACGATCGTCGCCGTCGCCCAGCCGCAGATCAAGGCGGCCCTGCACACCGATGTCAACGGCATCGTGTGGGTCAGCAGCGCCTATCTGCTGACCTATGCCGTGCCCCTGCTGATCACCGGTCGCCTGGGTGACAAATACGGTCCCAAGAGCATCTATCAGGTCGGCCTGGTCGTGTTCACCGCGGCCAGTGTCTGGTGCGGCCTGTCGACGTCGATCGGCGAGTTGATCGTCGCCCGCGGTCTGCAGGGCGTCGGCGCCGCGCTGATCACCCCGCAGACGATGGCTCTGATCACCCGGATCTTCCCGCCGGAGAAGCGCGGCACAGCCATGGGGGTGTGGGGCACGGTTGCCGGTGTCGCCACCCTCGTGGGCCCGCTGCTCGGCGGCGTACTCACCGACAGCCTGGGCTGGGAGTGGATCTTCTTCGTGAATCTGCCGATCGGACTGGTCGGGCTCGTGCTCGCGGCGACCCTGGTGCCCCGGGTGGAGACCCACGAGCATTCCTTCGACTGGGTCGGCGTGGTGCTCTCGGCCGCCGGCTTGACCGCGATCGTGTTCGGGATCCAGGACGGCGAGAAGTACGACTGGACGGGCTGGATCTGGGCGCTGATCGCCGGTGGGGTCCTGGTGATGGGCGTGTTCGTCTACTGGCAGTCCCGGATCACCGCCGAGCCGCTCGTGCCGCTGTCGCTGTTCCGTGATCGCAATTTCACCCTGTCCAACATCGGCATCGCGACCATGGGCTTCGCGATCTCGGGGTTGATGATCCCGACGATGTTCTTCCTGCAGTTGGTCGGGGGGATGTCGCCCACGCGGTCGGCGCTGATGATGGTGCCGATGGCGATCATCACCGGCATCTTGGCGCCGATCGTCGGCCGGGTGCTCGACAAGGTGCATCCCAGTGCCGTGATCTCCACCGGATTGCTCCTGGTCGCGATCGCGGTGGGCTGGATCGGCCTGATCGCGAGCCCGCTGACCCCGGTGTGGCATCTGCTCCTGCCGATGGGGTTGATGGGGATCGGGTCGGCCGGGATCTGGGCGCCGCTGGCGGCCACCGCGACCCGTGGCCTGCCCTGGCATCAGGCCGGCGCGGGTGCCGGTGTCTACAACACCACCCGGATGATCGGTTCGGTGATCGGCTCGGCCGCGGTCGGGGCGATCATGCAATCCCGGCTGTCGGCCAACCTGGGGCCGGGCGCCGACGCCGCCCAGAACTCCGATGTGGTGACCCAGTTGCCTGCCGTTGTGCGCGGCCCGTTCGCCGATGCGATGGGGCAGTCGCTGTATCTGCCGGCCGTGGTGCTGGTGGTGGGTGCGGTGACGACGCTGTTCCTGGTCCGGCCACGCCATCAGACCGCGGCCCCGGCCGGGCCGGGCGCAGCGGTGTCGGGCGCAGCGGCCCCGGCCGGGCTCGCCGACAACCCGGGACGGTGATGCCGCCGGGCGGCGGCACCGGGCGGCGCTGAACCCGCCTGCGCCCTCCCGATCGACGTTTTTGTCGGTGCCCTCTCCTACGGTGGTGGTCATGCGAATCCTGCACACCTCCGATTGGCACCTGGGCCGCACCTTCCATGGTGTGGAGCTTCTCGCCGACCAGCGTCGGGCGTTGATCGGGTTGGCGGCAACCGTTGCGGCCGAGTCCGTCGACGTGGTCGTCGTGGCCGGCGACGTCTACGACCGTTCGGTGCCGTCGGCGGATGCGGTCGCGGCCTACGACGAGATACTCGCCGCGATCGCGTCCGCGGGCGCTCAGATCGTCGTCTCGTCGGGCAATCACGACTCGCCGACGCGGCTCGGCGCAGGTGCGGCCTTCGCCGCGGCCGGTGGTCTGCACCTGCGGACCTCGGTCGCGCAGATCGCTGATCCGGTGCTCCTGGCCGACGAGTACGGTGCGGTCGCCGTCTATGGGATTCCCTATTTGGAGCCGGAGACCGCCCGCCACGCGCTTGCCGTCCCCGATGCCCGCGATCACCAGGGCGTCCTCGGCGCCGCGATGGATCGGGTCCGCGCCGATCTCGCCCGGCGCGACGTGCGCTCGGTGGTTCTCGCCCACGCCTTCGTGGTGGGCGCGGCGGCCACCGGGTCGGAACGGTCGATCAGTGTCGGTGGCGTCGAGACCGTTGCTGCCGAAACCTTCGCCGGGGTCGACTACGTGGCGCTCGGCCACCTTCACTCGCCGCAGGAGGTCTCGGCTGCGGTGCGTTACAGCGGTGCGCCGCTGCCGTACTCCTTCGCCGAGCGTTCCCACCGCAAGGCGGTCTGGATCGTCGACCTCGACGCCGACGGTCTCGCCGACGTCCGCCGCGTGGAGGTGCCGCCGGTGCGGGGATTGTCATCGCTGCGTGGTGATCTCGACGCGCTGCTCGCCGATCCGGCCCACGCGGCGGCCGAGGACCACTACGTGGAGGCCACGCTGACCGACGTGGTCCGCCCGGTCGACGCGATGCGCCGCCTGCGGACCCGCTTTCCCTTCGCGGTCCACGTCGAATGGGAGCGTCCCCACGCCGGCGTCGGGGTGGACTATCGGGCGCGGGTGCGGGGCCGTGGCGACCTCGAGATCATCGACGCCTTTCTGACCGACGTCCGGGATGCCCCCGGGAAAGGGGAGCGGGTGTGGATCGAGAAGGCCCTGCGGGCCGTGGTCGGCGAGCCCGAGGCCACCGGCGTGCACACCGCGATCGGTGAGGAACTGACGCTGTTCGAGTTGCCTGAGCAGGCCACGGCGTAGGGACGCCGAAATGCGACTGCATCGCCTGACGCTCCGGGCGTTCGGATCCTTCGCCGACGAGATCGACATTGACTTCGACGCTCTCGGCGCCGACGGTCTCTTCCTGCTGCACGGTCAGACCGGCGCGGGCAAGACCACCATCCTCGACGCGGTGGCCTTTGCCCTGTACGGGCAGGTTCCGGGTGCCCGGCGGACCGGGAAGCGGCTGCGCTCGGATCACGCCGCAGCCGACGATGTGCCACAGGTCATGCTGGAGGCCACTCTGGCGGGTCGGCGCATCCGGATCACGCGCTCGCCCGAGTTCCATCGGCCCAAGAAGCGGGGTGACGGCCTGCGCAAGATCAATGCCGCGGCGACCCTGGTCTACCTCGACCGCGCCACCCCCGACCTGACCCGGCTGGTCGACATCGGTGACGCGGTGGCGCGGATGCTGGGCATGAGCGCCGATCAGTTCTTCCAGGTGGTGCTGTTGCCGCAGGGCGAGTTCGCGCGGTTTTTGCGGGCCGAATCCGATGAGCGGCAACAACTTCTGGAAAGGCTCTTCGATACCGAACGCTTCGGCGATCTCGAGGAGTGGCTGCGTGAGCGTGCGAAGGACAGTGCCGCCGACCTCGCCGAGAAGGAGGCCTTCGCCGATCGTCTCGCCGGGCAGATCGTGGCGGTCGGCGGCGGTGAGCAGCCGGCCGAACCCGACGTCGACTGGGCGGCCGGGCGGTTGGCGGCGGCGCGCGAACATGCGCGGATCAGCGCGACCGAGCTTGCCGCCGCCCAGGCTGCGGCCGAACGCGCGATCGTCGCCGACGACGCCGCCAAGAAGCTGGCCGATCTGCGCCGGCGTGGCCGCGAGGCACAGGCCGTCCTGGATCGGCTCG
>JASGFO010000190.1:0-8228 GCA_047605505.1 Gordonia sp. (in: high G+C Gram-positive bacteria)
CAGCAGCTGCTTCATGGTCACAACAGCCATGAGTGATTCCTTTGGTGCGCAGTTGACATCGGTGCCGGGTGGCACCGATCCTGGCGCCCACCACCACCGAAGAACCCGGAAACCTCCAGGACTGCCCGGGTGGCGCTGTGGCGGTCGGCCGACGATCCGGCCGCGCCGGAGATTGTGGGCGCGCGAAGTCACCCCGCGGAGGCGAGGTGCGCCGATCAGTCTACGCCCGCACGCGGGGGCGACCAAATGCGTTCGGCCACGCCGACCGATCCACCGCTCGGGGAGCCGTCGGCGGACACCGTGCGTCTGATCCGGCATGAGGAACCTACTCGCCACGTCGGGGATCCGTGGCACGACCGGTCTGTTCGTGGGTCTCGCGGTCCTGCTGGTGTCCGCGCCGGCCGGGGCGGCCGGGGCCGATCCGCCGGCATCTGTCGCGTCACCACCGGCCCGGTCCGGCTACGCGCCCCCGCTCGCGGGCCGGCCGCTGGTGGTCCGCGGCTTCGACAACCCCGCCCAGCGATGGCAGCCGGGCCACCGCGGCGTCGACCTCACCGCGGCGCCCGGCACCGCGGTGCGGGCCGCGGGCGACGGCGTCGTCCGGTTCGTCGGGGTCGTCGCGGGCACCGCGACGGTGTCGATCAGCCACGACGACGGGATCATCACCACCTACGAGCCGGTTCGCGGTTCGGTGCACCGCGCCGACCGGGTCCGGCGCGGCACGATCATCGGCACCGTTGACGCCGGTCACGCAGGCTGCCCGGCGTCCGGTGGGCGGGGCGGCCCGGGCGCGCCCTCGGCCTGCCTGCATTGGGGTGCGCGTCGGGGCGCCGGCCATGACGCGCGGTACCTGGATCCGCTGGCCCTGCTCGGCGCGGTCCGCGTCCGGCTCAAGCCGGTCTGAGCCTTCGGGTTCAGCCCCGCGGGTGCGCCTGCTTGTGCACGGCACGCTGCCGCTCGATGCTGACGTGGGTGTAGAGCTGGGTGGTCGCCAGCGACGAGTGTCCCAGGAGTTCCTGGACGACGCGGAGGTCCGCTCCTCCCTCGAGGAGATGCGTCGCCGCGCTGTGGCGCAACCCATGCGGACCCATCTGCGGCCCACCGGCCGCGGCCACCGCCGCACCGACCACCTTCCGCGCGATCCGTTGATCGAGCCGCCCGCCCTTGGCCCCCAGCAGCAGGGCCTGCCCCGATGCGGGGGTGGCCAGCTGCGGCCGGCCCCGCACGAGCCAGGCCTCGACGGCCTGGGCGCAGGGGATGCCGTAGGGAACGGTGCGCTGCTTGTTGCCCTTGCCGATCACGGTCAGCACCCGGCGCGTGGCGTCGAGATCGCCGATGTCGAGCCCGCACAACTCACCCACCCGGATGCCGGAGGCATAGAGGAGCTCGAGGATCGCCCGGTCGCGGAGCGTGATCGGGTCGGCGTCATCCGCATCGGCCGGTTCGGGGGCGGTCATCGCGGCCCGCGCGGTGTCCCGGGTGAGCACCGCGGGCAGGGTCCGGTGCGACCGCGGAGCCTGTAACCGGACCGCCGGATCGGTGGCGAACAGTCCCTCGCGGACCGCCCACGCACAGAAGGTCTTTGCCGACGACACCCGCCGGGCGATCGTGGATCGTGCCGCACCGCCCCGGGTCGCCGCGGCGAGCCAGGCCCGCAGGGTCACCAGGTCGATGTCGGCCGGTGCGATGCCCCGCGCCCCCGCGAAACTGATCAGTGCCCGGATGTCGCCGGTGTAGGCCCGGATCGTGTGCTCGCTGCGCCCCTTCTCCAGGCGCAGGTATTCGGCGAAATCGTCGAGCATGCCCTCCACCACACCTCATCTGCGCCGCCGCAGGCAACCAGACGCCCGGATGGTTGTCGGATCGATGCACGGGCGCCGGTCAGGGCCGCGGTGCCGAGGCGACCGGGCCGCGGATCCCGCCGGGTTCGGTGGCCGAGCGCTGCTCGGCCTTCCACTGGCGAAAGCCCTCCTCGGTGCGGCCGCGGCGCCAATATCCCGAGATCGACGACGCGCGCGCCGCGCTCACGCCGCGCTGTGTGCGGACATGGGGACGCAGGTTCTTCATCACGGCCTGGGCCTCACCATGGATGAAGACCTGCGGCTCACCGGCCGGCCACGGGGCCGTGGTCAGCGCATCGATCAGCGGTGCGTGATCGCCGGCCTTCTCGTCGCCCACCTCGCCCGCACCTCCGCCCCGATGCACCCAGGTGATCTCGGCCCCGGCCGGCGCGGCCAGGTCGATCTCGTCCGACGGTCCGGCCACTTCGATGAACACCTTGGCGACGGCCTCGTCGGGCAGCGCCTCGAGTGCCGCGGCAACCGCGGGCAGCCCCGACTCGTCGCAGGCCAGCAGATGCCAGGGGGCGTCGGGGTCGGGGTGATAGCCGCTGCCCGGACCGAGGAACCGCACGGTGGCGCCGGGCTCGACCGTGGCCGCCCACGGGCCGGCGATACCCTCGTCGCCGTGGACCACGAAGTCGATCCACAGCGCACGGTTGGCGGTGTCGACGCGGCGGACGGTGTAGGTGCGCAGGATCGGCTGCTGCTCGGGTGGCAGTGACCGCACGGCACGCGGGTCGAAGTCCGCGTCGACCTCGCCGCCGTCGGGCCGGAAGATCAGCTTGACGTACATGTCGGTGTCGGCGGACCCGTCCGCACCGACGGCCGGGGTGAAGTCGTCGAACCCGTCACCACCGAGATGGAGCCGCACCATGTGCGGGGTGATCTGCTCACGCCGCAGCACCGTCATCGTGTTCACGCGCCTGGCCATGAAACCTCCTCGTCGCCGAACGATCTCTCCGTTCGATCCCATCGTACGCCCAGTTACTTAGGCTTACCTAAGTCATGCGGGTCGGGAGGCGTCGGCTTCTTCGGCGACGTCTCCGACGTACACCCAGGCGTCGACGCCGGAGACGAGTGTGGCGGCCACCCGGCGGTAGTCGTCGACCTCATAGGCATCGGCGGCCGCCAGCTCGTCGTCCGACAGCTCCAGGTAGGCGCCCTCGACGAAGTCGTCGCCGGTACCCGGGCGCAGGATGGGATGCCGATCGGCGCCACTGGTCGTGATGACCTCGGCGTCGGTGATGCCGAGCCATTCCAGCCGGTAGCCGCCGAGCACGTCGTCGATGGTGGGCACGACCCTGCCGAACAGGCTCACCTGCACGTCGGGGAGCCGAAGGGTGCCGTAGGAGAACAGTCGGTGCACCCTGGCCAGTCTAGGGGGTGTCTTCCCCGGCGGTGTGTCACCGCGTGCCTGCTCGATAGGCCGCCCGCTCCCCCGCTTCCGTCGCCGGGCCGACATCGGTCAGGCCGACCGGCACAGCCGCCAGGTGCCGCCGTCACCGCTGACGAGACCGCCGAGCTCCATCACGGCGAGCGCCGGACGCACCTCGGCGACCGTCAACCCGGCCGCGTAGGCGATCTCGTCGATCGTGACGGCACCACTGCCCGGAATCGCGTCGTGAACCCGCCGCTGGCGGACCGTCAGGGCATCGGTGGGCCGATCCGGGCCACGTCCGGGGTCACCGCCGCCGTCGGGGCTGGCCAGTGCCGACGCCGCATCGGCGTCGGCCACCAGGACCGCGAGGTCGTCGCTGATGAGTCGATGACAGCCGACCGAGGTCGCCGAGGTGACCGGTCCCGGGACGGCGCCGAGTGGGCGGTCCAGTTTGCGCGCCCACGCCGCAGTACTCGCCGCGCCGGACCGGACGCCCGCCTCGACGACGATCACGGCCGACGACAGCGCCGCGACCAGCCGGTTGCGGGTGAGGAACCGGTGCCGGGCGGCGGTGGTTCCCGGCGGATACTCGGAGACGATCAGACCGCGGGCCGCGATCTCGTCTAGCAGACGGGCATTGCCCGCGGGATAGTCACGGTCGATCCCACAGGCGAGGACGGCCATCGTCGTGCCGTCGGCGGCCAGCGCCGAGCGGTGCGCGGCGGCATCGATGCCGTAGGCGGCGCCGGACACGATCGCCCAGCCCTTGCCGACGAGCCGGTCGGCGAGCATCTCGGTGACGTGCGCCCCGTAGGTCGACGCGGCCCGCGCCCCGACCAGGGCGATCGAGTGGGCCGCAACGTCATCGAGCCGCCCCGGACCGCGGACCCACAGCGCCAGCGGCGCCCCACCGCGTTCGGTGGCGTGATCGAGCCCGTAGAGCGCGAGTGCGGGCCATTCGTCGTCGTCCGGGGTCAGGAGCCGGGCACCGATCCGGTGGGCGATCTCGATATCCTGCGCGGAACTGTCCGTGTCCGCCCGGGCCGCAGTGGCTTTGAGGACCTCACCGAATCCCGCGGGCACCCGCCGACGACGCACGGCGGCGGCCGCATCGACCGCACCGAGCTCGGCGACGAGTGCCGCAAGCGGCCCGCTGGGCGGTTCGGCAACCCGCGCCAGGTAGGCCCAGGCGCGATATTCGGCGTCGTCGATCATTGGTAGCTCCCTCGATCCCGATACAGAAGTGCTTGTGCCACTTCGTCTTCCGACGGGACCGTGCCGCCCGACAGATCGGTGATGGTCCAGGCCACCCGGATGGCCCGGTCGGCGCCCCGGGCGGTTACCCGGCCCTGGGCCAGGCCCATCTCCACCGGGCGCAGCGCCCGCCTCGGCAGCGCGAAGCGCCGCCGCAGATCCGGTCCGGACGCCTCGGCGTTGGTCCGCCAGCCGAACTCCCGCCAACGCTCGAGCGCGGCGCCGCGCGCCCGGACCACCCGCGCCCGGATCTGCGCGCTCGTCTCGACGGCAGTCGTCGCGAGCGCGGCATTGCCCGGCGGTTCCATGCGGACGCGGATGTCGACGCGATCCATGAGCGGACCCGACAGCCGGCCCAGGTAGCGGCGCCGGACCACCGACGTGCATCGACAGTCGATGTCCTGCACGGGTGCGCACGGGCACGGATTGGCGGCGAGAATCAACTGAAACCTGCTGGGGTACACCGCAACCCCGTCACGTCGCGGTACCCGGACCTCGCCCTCCTCGAGGGGTTGGCGGAGCGCGTCGAGAACCTTGGGACCCATCTCCGCGCATTCGTCCAGGAACAGCACCCCGCGATGGGCCAGCGAGACCGCCCCGGGTTGTGCCATCCCGGTGCCCCCACCGAGCAGCGCGGTGACCGAGGAGGTGTGGTGCGGATCGATGAACGGCGGCTCGGTGACCAGCGGGGCGCCGGGTGCGAGCGCACCGGCGATGGAGTGGATCGCGGTGACCTCGAGGGATTCCTCGGCGTCGAGCGACGGCAGGACGCCGGGCAGCCGGCGTGCCAGCATCGTCTTGCCGATTCCCGGGGGCCCGGTCATGAACAGGTGATGTCCGCCGGCGGCGGCGATCTCGAGGGCATGGCGGGCCTCGGACTGCCCTGCCACGTCGGCCATGTCGGCGATCACCGGGGGCGGTGGCGCGATCACCTGATCGTCGACGGTGTCGAGGACGCACCCCCCGCCGAGCCAGCGCACGACCTCGCCGAGTGTCCGCGCCCCGCCGACGTCCATGTCGGTGACCAGCGCGGCCTCGGCGACCGTCGCCAGTGGGACGACGGCACGACGAAAGCCCCGGGCGCGCGCGGCGATGACCGCGGGCAGGACCCCGTGCACCGGTCGGATGCTGCCGTCGAGGGCGAGCTCGCCCAGCAGGACCGTGGTGCCGAGCAGGTCCGGTGGGGCCTTGCCGACGGCCGCGAGCAGCGACACCGCCATCGCGAGATCGTGTGCCGAACCCCGCTTGGGCAGGTGCGCGGGAGCCAGATTGAAGGTGATCTTCATGTCGGGGAAGGGAAATCCCGAGTTGGTGATCGCCGCGCGAATCCGGTCCTTGGCCTCCTTCAACGCCGAGTCGGTCCCACCACCAATCGTGACGCCGGGCAGTCCCTGGCCGACGTTGGCCTGCACCTCGACCGGATGTGCCGTGCAGGCGTTGAGGCCGACCGAGAATGCCCGGCCGAATCGGATTCGCGTCGGCGCCTGCGGATCCGGTTCAGCCATCCCGGTGTCGGCGGCCGGTTCAGGCGACGATGTTGACATGGTGGCGCACCTCCGCCCGCTCGGTGGCGGCCGGCAGCGACGGATCGAGCTTGATCGCGATGATGTCGAAACGGATCTGCGACCAGTGCCCCGATTGCTGCGCCAGCCACATCCGCGTGAGCCGTCGGATGCGCTGGAGTTTGTCCGGGGTCACCGCGGTCGCCGGATCGGCAAAGGTCCGACTGGCCCGGGTCTTGACCTCGACCACCACCAGGCGCCGGTCGTCGGCGGCGATGAGATCGAGCTCCCCGTAGCGGTTGCGCCAATTACGGTCCAGGACCGTCCAGCCCAGACCGATCACGTATTCCGCGGCGAGATCCTCCCCGATCCGCGCCACCTCGGCCCGGCGGTTGGGCCGCTTCCGTGCTGCGTGTCCTGTCATGGGACAAGCGTCCCCGACGGGTGCGTCGGAGCCCCGCGCTCACCACCCGCGCGGGGTCGCTTCTGTGGATGGGCCCGAAACTGTGGACAGGGGACGCGGGCGCCCTACGGCTCGTCGGGCAGCCGCAGCTCGGACTTCTCGAGTTCCTCAATGTTGACGTCCTTGAACGTCAGCACACGGACCTGCTTCACGAACCGCGCGGGCCGGTACATATCCCACACCCACGCATCACTCATCAACAGCTCGAAATACACCTCGCCGTCGGCGTTGCGGGGCATCAACTCCACCGCATTCGCCAGATAGAAGCGCCGCTCGGTCTCGACCACATAGGTGAACTGGCCGACGATGTCCTTGTACTCCCGGTACAGGGACAGCTCCATCTCGGTTTCGTATTTCTCGAGATCCTCAGCGCTCATCCTGCAAGCCTATCGCGGTGGGTACGGCCCGGTCACCGCGCGCGCGGCCACATTGCGATACGACATCCGGTGCTCGCGCGAGGGCCCGAGCTCATCGAGGCACGCCATGTGCAGCGCGGTGCTGTAGCCCTTGTGGACGGCGAACCGGTAGCCGGGGATGTCGGCGTCCAGCGCGACCATGATCCGGTCCCGCGTCACCTTGGCGATGATGCTGGCCGCAGCGATGCAGGCGGCCGCGCCGTCGCCCCCGATCACCGGCAATGACGGCACCGTCAGGCCCGGCACCGCGAAGCCGTCGGAGAGCACATACCCCGGCGTCACCGCGAGCTTCGCGACAGCACGCCGCATTCCCTCGATGTTCGCGACGTGGATGCCGATCCGGTCGATCTCGGCGGCGGGCACCAGCACCACCGACCACGCCACCGCGTGGCGCACGATGGCACGATAAAGCTTCTCCCGGGCCGCCTCGGTCAGCTTCTTGGAATCGTCGAGACCGGCCAGCGAGGCCGGCACGGTGGGCTTCAGGACACACGCGCCGATCGCCAGCGGGCCCGCGCACGCACCCCGGCCGGCCTCGTCGACGCCGGCCACCGGGCCCAGACCACCACGGATCAGGGTGGACTCGTAGGTCCGCAGTCCCGAGGATCGGCGGACCACCAGCCGCGGCGGCCAGGTACTCATCGACAGCCCCTCACGACTGCGGGTCGGCCGAGCCGATACCGCCCATCCGCGCGAAGGGATAGAGGATGTAGCGGGCCTGGCCGCGGATGTCGGCGACCGGCACCGTCCCGTCGTACGTCTGCGTGATGTGGTAGCGCGAATCCGACGAGCGGGTCCGGTTGTCGCCCATCACGAAGACACTGCCCTCGGGTACCTGGATCGGCCCGAAGTCCTTGCCCAGACAACTGTTGAGCGTGCCGCTGTCGGTGATCGCATCGCCGGTGGCGTTCTCCTCGGCCAGGTTGCGGCGCTGCAGGTCCATGTCCACGTACGGCTCGTGCAACGATTTGCCGTTGACGGTGACCCCGCGGCCGTCCGCGTTGTTACAGGCGATCGTCTGTCCACCCACGGCGATAACCCGCTTGACGTAGTTGTTCTCGTCGGGCGGGGCGAATCCGAACCAGGACAGGACATCCTGGAGTCTGGCGAGCACCGCGTTGTCCGAGCGCGGCGAGATCCAGCCGTCCTCCCCCCAGGATTCGGGGACCTTGAACACGACCACGTCGCCGGGCTCGGGATCGCCGAACCGATAGGACAGCTTGTCGACGACGATGCGGTCGTTCGAGCAGCCGGTGCAGCCGATGAGCGTGGATTCCATCGACTCGGACGGAATGACGTACTGCCGACCGATGAAGGTCTGCAGAATCCAACTGATCAGCAGGACACAGGCGATGATCACGATGGTCTCGCGCA
>JASGFO010000191.1:0-8037 GCA_047605505.1 Gordonia sp. (in: high G+C Gram-positive bacteria)
TGTTCCGGGCGCCCGCCTTCCGACACCACGCCGCGCCCGACGAGACGTCGGCGGACATGATCGTCACCGCGGCGCAGACGCTGCTGGACCGCCACGGCGCCGGCTATCTCGATGACGTCGACGTGGTGCTCACCCACAGCCAACTGCCCGAGGTTCCGGTGCGTGGGTGTGTCGGCGAGGTCGCCCACCGGCTGGGACTGCGTCCGACGGTGGTCCTCGACGTCCACAACGGTGGCTGTGCCGCGTTCATCCATCTCATCGAGATCGCACGGGCGTTGCTGCACACCGGCGGCGGGCGCACAGCACTCATCGGGCTCGCCCAGAACAGCGCCGCGCAGATCTTCACCCAGGAGCAGGTCCGTGGCCTGGCGCAGGCCGCGATCCCCGGCGACGGTGCGGCCGTCGCCACGCTGACCCTCACCGACACCGGCAGCCCGGTTCTGGGCCTGGTGACCCGCTCCTACGGCGAGTATTCCGCCGACATGACGTCGGTGGCGCACCCGCACCGCAAGTACTGGGAGGCCGGTCCCGGTCAGATCCACGTCGGGTTCACCGAGGCCAAGATCACCAAGGTGCTCGCGCGCGGCAACCGGCTCGTCCCCGAGGTCGCCTATCAGGTGGCCGATGCGATCGGCACGCCGACCTCGCACCTGGACTGGTTCATCACCAACCAGCCCAACCGGATCTTCCTCCGCAACTGGCGGGAGGCACTTGAGCTGCCGGCCGAGCGGCACCCGGACACCTTCGACGAGTGCGGCAACCTGTTCGCGGTGGGCATCCCGATGACCCTCGACGCCCTCGCCGACGATCGGCTGCGATCCGGTGACCTCGTGATGCTGGCCGCCTTCGCCCATGCCGGGGATTTCGCGGCCGCCGCCGCACTCCGGTGGTCGGGGCGCCGATGACACCGACGGGCGTTGTCGGTGCCGGCACGTCGTCGACGGTGCGCTGCGACCTCAACGAGTCGGCCTATCCCCCGCTGCCCGCGGTCACCGCCGCGTTGCGGGAGGTGGCGCCCACCGCACACCGGTATCCCGAGTTCCGTCCGACCACGCTGCGCCGCGAGATCGCCGCGCATCTCGGGGCGCCCGAGCGGTGTGTGACGCTCGGGCCGGGCGCCACCGCGGTGATCCACGCGATCCTCGCCGAGGGTGCCCGGCACGCACGGGCCGCCGGCATCGCCGCCCCGCGGGTGGTGACCCCGGCACCCACCTTCGACGGCTTCCCGGTGATCGCCGACCTGCTCGGGCTCGTGCTCACCCCGACACCGCTGCACGCCGACGGACGCCCCGATCTGGGTGCGCTCGCCGCGCGGATCGGTCCGGACACGATCGCGGCCATCGTGTGTTCACCACACAATCCGACCGGCGCGGTGATCAGCGCCGATGAGCTCGACGCCTTCCTGGCCCGCGTCCGGCCCGGGGTCCGGGTGATCCTCGATCAGGCGTACGTCGAGTTCTGTCCCGATCCGCCCGATATCGCCGGACTCCTGGCCCGGCATCCGGAACTGGTGATCGTCCGCTCGTTCTCCAAGGCGTACGGGCTGGCCGGACTGCGGCTGGGCTACGCGCTGGGGCGGGCGTCGGCCATCGACGGCATCCGCCGGCACGAGTTGCCCTTCGCGATCGGTGCGGCGGCAGCGCTGGCCGCCCCGATCGCGCTGCGCGCCCAGGATGAGTTGCTCCGGCGGGTGCGGGCGATGCGCGTCGAGCGCGCCCGGCTCGCCGCGTTCCTGTCGGCGATCGGTGTCGAGACCCTGCCCAGCGAGGCGAATTTCCTCTACGCGCCCGGGCCCGCGGGTCTCGAGCTCGGGGCGGTGCTGCGCGGCGTCGGGATTCACGGAAAGACCTGCGGCGACCACGGTTTCCGCCTCACGGTGGCCGATGCGGCCACCACCGATCACCTGATGGCGGCGCTGCGCTTCGCGGCGGCCTGCGTCTGAGCGGGGGCTCGGTCGCACCCGAACAAGGACTCGGTAGGGCGGGGCGCCGTCCTATGTGCAGGCCCCACGATGTGTCACGACAACTATTGTCGTGGCGGTCCGCTGAGCCTGTACATGGGACCGGTCCATCACAATTGCACCCGATCGACTCGGCTACCGGCTACCGCCATTCCCAATCGATCGAGTCGAGATCGTCGGTGGGATACCCGTGGTGGTCGATGAGATGGTCGAGGGTGAACGAGCGGTCCTCGGGGCTGATCAGCCGCGCCAGCGGCTCATCGATCAGTTCGAGGCTGACGCGAAGAGCGTCGTTCACCGCTGTGACCCGATTCATCCCCAACCAGAGAATCCGCGGCGCCTCCAGGTACCTGCTCAGATACCGCAGGCGCCCTTCGGCACCCACGCGGTAGTCCAGGAGTCCGCGGAACAACCAATGCAGGAAGCGATAATCGTGGGGTTCGAGGGCCGGATGTGACACTTCGACCGAACCGTCGGTCAGGCTCCGGCTGATCGTGGCCACCGACCGGTCGGTCACGTCGACAATCTCGGAAACGACATCGATGTATCGGGCGTCGGTCCCGTCGATGAACCGGCCCTCGGTGAAGTCAACGGGATCGGCGGGCAGGTCAAAGGCGGCGAGCAGCGCGCGCAGGCGGCGGAACCGGATGAGCCGGGGCGGATTGTCGGCGAGGGCCTCCTCACCCCATCTCGACACATCGGACTCCAACCACCGCAGGTCCAGATAGGCGGCGAGCACCGATCGTGCGGTCACGGTCTGTGGGGAACGGGGAGTGGTCATCTCGGGTGTCTCCTCTCGACGGGACAGGGATACCAGCCACCACCGACAAGTTCCGTTCCCCGCCGGGCGAGATCTCCTCCGCCGAAGCCCCTCCGCCCAATCCCCCTCCGCCCAATCCCCTTACGCCAGCTCGATGAGCTCCTGGTACTCCTCGCTCCAGTGGTCCTCGGTGCCGTCGGGAAGCAGGATGACGCGCTGCGGGTTGAGGGCCGCGGCGGCCCCGGGGTCGTGGGTCACCAGCACCACGGCGCCGGTGTAGCTGCGGAGCGCGTCGAGCACCTGCTCGCGGGAGATCGGATCGAGGTTGTTGGTGGGCTCGTCGAGCAGCAGCACATTGGCCGCCGACGACACCAAGCCCGCCAGTGTCAGCCGGGTCTTCTCGCCGCCGGAGAGGGTGCCGGCGGGTTGGTCGAGCTGCGGTCCGGTGAACATGAACGCTCCCAGCAGACCCCGCAAATCCTGCTCGCCGGCATCAGGCGCCGCATGGCGGATGTTCTCCCAGACCGTCGCGGCGTCGTCGAGGGTGTCGTGCTCCTGCGCGAAGTAGCCGATCTTGAGCCCATAGCCGGGTTCCAGGGCCCCCAGGTCGGGTTCCTCGACTCCCGCGAGCAGTTTCAGCAGTGTCGTCTTGCCCGCGCCGTTGAGGCCGAGCACCACCACGCGGCTGCCCTTGTCGATCGCGAGGTCCACGCCGGTGAAGATCTCCAGGGATCCGTAGACCTTCGTCAGACCCGACGCCATCAGCGGGGTCTTGCCGCACGGCGCCGGATCGGGGAACCGGATCTTGGCGGTGCGGTCGGCCACCCGCTCCTCGTCCAGGGAGTCGATCATCCGCTCGGCCCGCTTGAGCATCTGCTGCGCGGCGGTCGCCTTGGTGGCCTTGGCACCCAGCTTCGCCGCCTGCGCACGCAACGCCGATGCCTTCTTCTCCGCGTTGGCGCGTTCACGTTTGCGGCGCTGCTCGTCGGTGGCGCGGGCGTCGAGGTAACGCTTCCAGCCCATGTTGTAGAGGTCGGCCTCGCCGCGCACCGCGTCGAGGAACCACACCTTGTTGACGACGTCGGCGAGCAGGTCCACGTCGTGGCTGATGACGACGAGACCGCCGTCGTGGTTCTGCAGGAAGCCCCGCAGCCAGGTGATGGAGTCGGCGTCGAGGTGGTTCGTGGGCTCGTCGAGCAGCAGCGTCGTCGTCGACTTACCGGATCCGTCCGACGCGGCGAAGAGGATGCGCGCGAGCTCGATCCGGCGGCGCTGGCCACCGGAGAGCGTGCGCAGCGGCTGGCCGAGCACACGGTCGGGCAGGCCAAGGCTATGGCAGATACGGGCGGCGTCGGATTCGGCGACGTAGCCGCCGAGGGCACCGAAGCGCTCTTCGAGTCGGCCGTAGCGGGCGACCGCCCGATCCCGGATCTTCTCGTCGACGGCCTCGGCCATCAGCGCCTGCTGCTTCTCCATCTGGTGCAGCAGTTCATCGAGCCCACGCGCCGAGAGCACCCGATCCTTGGCGAGGACGTCGAGATCGCCCTCCTTGGGATCCTGCGGAAGGTAGCCGAGGTCGCCGCTGCGTACGACGGTGCCCGCGTAGGGCTCGGTCTCCCCCGCCAGGATCCGCAGCGTCGTGGTCTTGCCTGCGCCGTTGCGCCCGACGAGGCCGATCCGGTCTCCCGGCTGGATGCGCAGGGCCGAGCCGGGCGCCGACAACAGGGTCCGGGCGCCCGCACGGACTTCGAGGTCGGTCGCGGTGATCACGACGATCCAGTGTAGTGCGCGACGCCCGTCACACCGTCCGGCGCCCACACCGCACGGGGGGCGCGGCGGTCGAGCACCAGTATGGTGTGTCGGTCAGTCCAGGCCCGCGCGACGCAGTGCCGCACGCGCGGCCAGGTGACCGCACATCCCGTGCACCCCGCCGCCGGGCGGAGTCGACGAGGAGCACAGGTAGTGCCCGGCGACGCCGGTCCAGTAGGGATCGACCGCGAAGCGGGGTCGCCCGATGAACTGCATCAGGTCCATGGCGCCGCCGTTGATGTCGCCGCCGATGTTGTTCGCGTTGTCGCTCTCGATGGCGGCGGGACCCCGGGCAACCACCTGCGCGTGCCACTGCCGCTCGTCGGCCCCGAAGCCCCGCGCCGTCTCGTCGATCGATCGCCGGAGCACGCCGGCGTCGCCGTGGTCGATCGGGTGCACGAGATCGATCTCCGGCCACGCCCATTCGACGCCGTGGGCGGCGAGATCCAGCGACTGGATGAACGGCGACGACACGGCGGTCGGGACGATGGCGGCACAGTGATCGTGGATCAGCCCGGGTACGGTCACCTCGCCCGATCGCAGCCCGCCGCCGATCGTGTCGGCCGCCTCGGCGACCTGGACATCGATGCCGGCGGCGGCGAGGGTGATCGCCGCGGCCAGTCCATTCGGACCGGACCCGACGACCAGGGCCGAAACATTTCCCCGCGCTCGTGGCATCGGCATTGCCGTCCCTTCGCTGCCCGGCGGGACTCCGACCGCTGCCTCATCCAGCGTGTGTCGTGCCCGGTCTCGTGAGCGGAACGCTACTCGTCCCGGTCCCGTTTCTCGCGTCACTTTCGTGTTCCTGCGCACGTTGGAACGTGCGCAGGAACGTGAAAGGCGCGCATGAGCGGTTCCCGTACGGACATTCAGGTTAGCCTAAGCTAATAGACTTGCCGTTTCGGGTGTCCCCCATTTCCGTCGTCTTCCCCGGCGATACGCTCGATCGGTGACTGATATCACCGCCTTCCCCCGGACCGATCTCACCGGCAAGTCCGCACTCGTCACCGGCGCCAGCCGGGGCATCGGCCTGGCCATCGCCACCGAACTGGCCCGCCGCGGGGCCGCCGTCGTGATCACCGGACGTAAACCCGACCCGTTGGCCGCGGCCGCCGAGGAGATTCGGACCGCGGTGCCCGGTGCGGTCGTCACCGGCGTGCCGGGCAACACCGGCGACGCCGGGCACCGCACGGCCGCCGTCGCCGCGGCCGTCGCCCAGGGCGGCGGCATCCACATCCTCGTCAACAACACCGGTATCAACCCCGTCTATGGCTCGCTCATGGACGCCGACCTCGATGCCGTCCGCAAGATCTTCGACACCAACGTCGTCGCCGCCCTCGGATTCGTCCAGGAGGCCTTCCACGCCGGCATGGCGCAGACCGGCGGCTCGGTGATCAACCTCGCCTCGGTCGCCGGCATCCGGTCGAGCGGCGTGATCGCGGCATATGGGGCCTCCAAGGCCGCGCTGATCCGGCTCACCGCCGAACTCGCCTGGCAACTGGGCTCGGCCGGCATCAGGGTCAACGCCATCGCGCCCGCGGTGGTGCGCACCAAATTCGCCGAGGCCCTCATCAGCGGCGATGCCGACGGGGCCGCCCGCTATCCGCTGGGCCGCTACGGCGAGCCCGCGGACATCGCGAACGCGGCCGCCTTCCTCGCCGGGGCCGAATCCTCCTGGATCACCGGTGAGACGCTCGCCGTCGACGGCGGTCTGCTGGCCACGGGCTCGATGTAGGTGCGCCGACGGACCGCCGACGTCGCCGTGGTCGGTGCCGGACCGTCCGGCCGCGCGATCGCCCACCGCCTCGCCGCCCACGGTCTTGCGGTGACGATCAGCGCGCCCGGGCCGCGCCGGCGCTGGCGGCCGACATACGCGTGCTGGAGCGACGAGCTGCCCGGTTGGGTGGCTCCCGAGGCGATCGCCGTCGCCGTCGACTCGGTCCGGGTACGGGGCCTGCGGGTGATCGACGTGCCGCGCGGCTACACCGTGCTGGACACGCCGGCCTTGCAGCACAGCCTGTTTCGCGACGACATCACCGAGATCGACGGTCTCGCCACATCTTTGGCCGCCCATCAGGTTCTCGTCGGTGACACCGCGGTGAACGCCGACGTGGTGATCGACGCACGCGGCACCACTCACCAGGGGCCACAACAGATCGCCTGGGGCATCATCGTGCCGGCCGAGGTGGCCGAACCCGTGCTCGACGGTGCCGCGGCAGTGCTGATGGACTGGTCCGGGCCCAGCTTCCTCTACGCGGTCCCGCTCGCGCCGGATCGGGTGCTGCTCGAGGAGACCTGCCTTCTCGGTGACCCGGGCCCGTCCCTGCCCGAACTCCGGCACCGGCTGGCCGCGCGCCTGGCGCGCCACGGCATCGACCCCGACGCGGCACTGGCCACGGAACGGGTGTCGTTCGGGCTCACCGGGATTCACCGGCGCCCCTGGCGGCACCGCCCGCTGTGCTTCGGCGCGCGGGCAGGACTGATGCACCCGGCGACCGGCTACAGTGTGGCGGCCGCGCTCGCCACCGCCGACGAGGTGGCACGCGCGATCGCCGCCGGGAGGGATCCCGGCCGCACACTCTGGCGGCGGAGGGCCCGCGCCGTGCACGCCCTCCGCCGGATCGGGGTCGCCGCGCTCGCGCGGCTGCCCGACGAGGAGCTGGCCGGGTTCTTCGACGCGTTCTTCGCACTGCCCGTGCACCGCCAACGCGCCTACCTCTCCGACCGGTCCGACGCGGGAGGTGTGCTGGCCGCGATGGCGGCGCAGTTCGCCGCCGCGGATCGGGTCACCCGTCGGACGTTGCTGCGGGCGCTGCTCGGCTGAGGCGTCACCGCACCGAGGTCGCAGGAACGGCTGAGGTCAGAGGAACGGCTGCGACTGCTTCGCGGCCTTCTTCGGGGTCCGCGCCCGGAATCCCTCACCGACAGCGCGCAACTTCCACTCGCCGTTCTGCCGCTCGATGACAGCCATCAGGATCGCGGTGAACGGCACCGACTCGTTCAGCGTGTACCGCGCGAGCTCGGTGTTCGTGGTGGTGTCGACAAGCCGGCAATAGGCATTTTTGACGCTCTTGAACGACTGGCCGAGAAACGAGGTGACGGTGAATCCGAGTTTGTCGATGCTCGGCGGAATCCGTTGGAGTGCCAGCGAAATCATCTCGTCGTCGCCCTCGCCGTGCCCGGTCAGGTTGTCGCCGGAGTGGACGATGGAGCCGTCCTTGCTCCGCAGATGGTAGAAGCAGACGATCTCCACGCAGTCGGTGCCCGAGCACATCAGGACCGACGCATCCAGATCCACCGAGCGACCGCGCTTGACCGGATCCCAGCCCAAACACATCGCGACACTGGTCAAGGCCACACCGCCGTCCTTGCGGAGGATGACCCGCTGTCCCTTCGCCAGGCTGACCGGTCGGCTCTTGCTGAGGCTGATCTCTGGCGGCACGGGTGCCTGCGGCCCGGCCGGCCGCGGGGCTGCGGCCGGCACCGGACCGGGTGGTGGCGTGACGGC
>JASGFO010000192.1:0-7972 GCA_047605505.1 Gordonia sp. (in: high G+C Gram-positive bacteria)
TCGACGGTGTCCGGGCTCGTGTCACGGACCGTGCTCAACGCCGACCACATCGGCCCCGGCGAGTTCCACGGCGCCAAGTTCTATGCCCATCTCCGGGATTTCGATGTGTCGAATCTGTTCCTGGACACCATCTCCGGGGAATTCCCTGCGATCGCCGACTCCGTTTCCGAACGGGTCCGGGAGATCACCGGCGGTGATCGTGCGCCCGACTGGGCGGGCTGGGCCGCCCTGGAACAGCTGCGCGACGAGTTCGGCATGGGCTCGATGAACCTCGTCAAACCCGGTGTCGGCGAGACCACCCGCGTCCTGCTGCGCCGGGTGCCGTGGCGGGTGCTGGTGGCCGCCGACAACCTTCCCGAGCATGCCCACATCCGACTGCTCGCGGCCGAACGCGGGGTGCCGGTCCAGGTCTACGACGGGCTCGCCTACTCGTGCGTCGGCCTGATCAAGGAGGATTCATGACCGGTGCCGCGCACGCCGCCGGACTCATCGCCACCGACCTCGACCGGACCCTCATCTTCTCCCGGAATGCCATGGGGGAACAACAGTTCCGCGAGCTGACCCCCGAGTGCGTGGAACTGTACCGGGGGGCGCCGCTGTCCTATCTCACCGCCCGCGCACGGGATCTGCTCGTCGACCTCGCCGCGCGCGCGTCGCTGGTGCCGGTGACCACCCGCACCCCCGACCAGTTCCGGCGCATCGCGCTGCCCGGCGGGCCGTACCGGCACGCCGTGGTCTCCAGCGGCGGCCGGATCCTGACCGACGGCACCGACGATGCGGCCTGGCGCGCGCGGGTCGACGCCCGGGTCGCGGCGGGATCGGCGGCACTCACCGAGATCCTGGACGGACTGCGGGCCCGGATCGACGAGAGCTGGGTGCGCTCGCTGCGCACCGCCGACGATCTGTTCTGCTATCTCGTCGTCGACCTCGCCGCGCAGCCGCCGGGGTTCCTGCCCGAGTGGACGGCGTGGTGTGCCGAGCGGGACTGGACGGTCTCGGCGCAGGGCCGCAAGATCTACGCGTTGCCGCGTGCGGTGACGAAGTCCGCGGCGCTCGGCGAGATCCGGCGGCGCCTCGTCGACGAGGGCACCCTGGCCGCCGATGCGCCCGTCTTCGCCGCCGGCGACGGCCGCCTCGACATCGATCTGCTCGAACTCGCCGACGCCGCGATCCGGCCGTGCCACGGCGAACTCGAGGAGATCGGCTGGACCCGGCCGCACCTGTCGGTCACCACCGCACCGGGCGCCCTGGCCGGCGAGCAGATCCTCGACTGGTTCGGTGCCCGCGTCGGCGTCATCGGCGCGCGGCCTTCCGGGCGTGACCACCGAGTGGTGTGTCTCGGAAATGGGCGACCAGTATCCGGTGATGCGATCGGCGATCTGGCCAGGCGGCGGAGTGAGCGATAGCGGCGCTCTCGTGATCGACGCCAACGCCGCCAGGCGCCGATCGGGCGCCGGAGACTGCACGCTCATTTCCGAGACATACCACCAGATGCAAGGATCCGATCATGACCGCACTGAGTAAAGGACAAAACGCGCCCCTGCCGGTCGGCGAGGTGCTCATCTCCATCCAGGTCGCCACCGCCGCCGACCTCTCGGCGCTGCTGGTCACCGACGCGATCAAGGTCCGCACCGACGCGGACTTCGTGTTCTACAACCAGCCGAGCGGACCCGGCGTGGACCTGCAGAATCCCGCAGGCAATCCCGTGCTGCGCGTGCGGACCGCAGCGATCCCCGCCGACATCCACGCGGTGCGCGCGGTGATCACCCTCGATGACGCGTCGTCGAGCTTCGGCCGGTTTGCGCCGCCGGTGGCACGCGTCTCTGACCCGAACGGGCAGGAACTGTTCACCTTCGTCATCGACGGCCTCGCCGGCGAGACCGTCGTGGTCGCGATCGAGCTGTACCGGCGGGCGGGCAGCTGGAAGGTCCGGGCCGTCGGCCAGGGGTATGCGGGCGGCTTCGATGATCTCGTCCGCGACCACGGCGTGGTGGTCGACGACGCGCCGGCCGCGGCTCCTGCACCTGTGGCCCCGCCACCGCCGGCCCATACCCCGCCACCGGCCACCCCGCCACCGCCGGGGCCCGCCGTCCCCCAGTACGGGACACCGCAGGCGGCCGCCGCACCCGCACCCGCAGGCGGAGGCGGAGGCGGAGGCGGCGAGGTCAGCCTCACCAAGAGCCGCCCGGTGAGCCTGGCCAAGGGTCAAAAGGTCACCCTGCGCAAGGACGGCGGGGTCAAGCTCACCAGGATCCGGATGGGGCTCGGCTGGGATCAGGTCAAGCGCAGTGGTGGGTTCTTCGGCCGGCAGCGGGAGATCGACCTCGACGCGTCGGTGCTGATGTTCTCGCGGGGGCAGCTGGCCGGCGTCGTCTATTACGGGCAGCTGCGCAGCGACGACAACTCGATCCTGCATTCGGGCGACAATCTCACCGGCGCGGGCGAGGGCGACGACGAGGTGATCAGCGTCGATCTCCCGGCCGTGCACCCGGCCATCGACAATCTCGTCTTCACCGTCACCTCGTATCAGGGGCAGACGTTCCAGGAGATCGCCAACGCCTTCTGCCGTCTCGTCGACGACACCACCGGCGCCGAGCTGGCCCGCTACACCCTCGCCGGCGGGATGCCGTACACCGCGGTGACAATGGCGGTGATCCACCGGGAGGGCGGCGAGTGGAAGCTGCGCGCGATCGGCGAGCCGTTCCAGGGCAAGACCCCGCGCGACGCGGTGACCCCCGCGCGGCAGTACCTGAGCTGAACCGGACCACCCCGGCGAGCGGCCGACTCAGATCTTCCCGTCAAGGAACTCCGCGTAGGCGGGCAGATCGAGTTGGCCGTGCCCTGACAGGCCGATCACGACGACCTGCTCGGTCGGATCGTCGGCGACGTGCTTGGCGGCCGCGGCGATTGCGTGCGTCGACTCGGGTGCCGGCACGATGCCCTGCGTCCGGGCGAACTGCACCCCGGCGGCAAAGGCATCGTGCTGGGCGATGGCGGTGCCCGCGACGAGGCCGAGTTCCACGGTGTGGCTCAGCGCCGGGGCCATGCCGTGATAGCGCAGGCCGCCCGCGTGGATCGGATCCGGCACGAAGTCCATGCCCAGCGTGTGCATCTTGAGCAGCGGGGTCAGCCCGGCGACGTCACCGTGGTCATAGCGGTATTCGCCCTCGGTGATCGACGGGCACGCGGCCGGTTCGGCGGCGACGACGCGCGGGTTCGAGCGGCCGTGGATCTTCTCGCGCAGGAACGGGAACGAGAGCCCGGCCAGATTGGAGCCGCCGCCGGCGCACCCGAAGACGACGTCGGCGCCGCCGGGCTCGACGGCGGCCAGTTGCTCGACCGCCTCCTGACCGATCACGCTCTGGTGCAGCACCACGTGATTGAGCACCGAGCCCAGCGCGTACCGGGTGTCGGCGTTGGTGGCCGCGACCTCGACGGCCTCGCTGACCGCCATACCGAGGCTGCCGGTGGTGTCGGGATCCTTGGCGAGCATCGCCCGGCCCGATTCGGTCAGGTCCGACGGGCTCGGATGGACCGTGCCGCCGTAGGTCCGCATCAGGTAGCCACGGTAGGGCTTGGAGTCATACGACGCGCGGACCTGCCAGATCTCGACGTCGATGCCGAACTGGGCACCCGCGAACGCGAGCGCGCTGCCCCACTGCCCGGCCCCGGTCTCGGTGGTCAGTTTCCGGACCCCGTCGATGCTGTTGTAGTACGCCTGCGCGACCGCCGAATTGGTCTTGTGGCTGCCCACCGGGCTGACGCCCTCGTACTTGACGTAGATGCGGGCCCCGGTGTTGAGCGACTCCTCGAACCGGCGGGCCCGGATCAGCGGCGACGGCCGCCACATGCGGTAGATGTCGCGGACGGGCTGCGGGATCTCGACATACGGCTCCGGCGAGACCTCCTGCGCGATCAGGCCGGCCGGGAACAGCGCCGCGAGATCGTCGGGGCCCACCGGTTCCTTGGTCCCCGGATGCAGGTGCGGCGGGATCGGCACGTCGAGCTCGGCCGCCAGGTTGTACCAGTGCGTCGGGACATCGACGGTGATCAGATCGGGATTGTCGGCATCTACGTGCAGCGTCATGGTGACCAGGCTACGGAATCAGGGGCCCGGGCAGCGTAAGTCTCTGGACATGTTTCACGGGAAACCACGACATATCCCGGTTCGGTCCTGCAGCACATTCTCACAGAACACATGTTCGCACGAGGGTCTGACATCGATACTCGGAGGCAGTACCGTTTTCCGACATGAGCACCGACCCCGGCCACGGCAGCGCCGACCACCAGCACGCAACCCGCTCCCCCGTCGGCCCGGACGCCGGGGCCGACGAGTGGGACGCCCGCTACCGCGAGGCCGACCGCATCTGGACCGACCACGTCAACCCGGCACTGATCGCCGAGGCCACCGGCCTGGTTCCCGGCACGGCCCTCGAGGTCGGGGCCGGGGAGGGTGCCGACGCGCGCTGGCTCGCCGAAGCCGGATGGCAGGTCCGGGCCGTCGACATCTCGCAGGTCGCCCTGGACCGGGCCGCCGCGATCGGCGCCCACCCAGCGATCACCTGGGTCCGCGCCGACCTCGCCGTCGACGACGTCCCGGGCGGCGCCTTCGACCTGGTGACCGCGCACTACTTCCCCATCGCGGCGGCACAGACCGCCCTGGCACACAAGCTGATCGACGCCGTCGGGCCCGGCGGGCACCTCCTCGTCGTGGCCCATGCCGTCGACGGCATGGTGGCACACGGCTTCGACCCGGCCGACTACCTTCTCCCTGGCGACATCGCCGCACTCCTCGGCGACGGGTGGACCATCCTCACCGACGAGACCCGCCCCCGCGGCCGGCCAGCCGGCGGCGGACACCACGTCGAAGACACCGTGCTGCACGCGCGCCGGACCTGAGCACTCCCGGCAGCAGCGCCGATGCACCCGACGCGCGCGCTCGACATACTGGAGGTCATGGCCTTTCCCCTCCGCATCGGAGTCCAGCTCCAGCCCCAGCACGCCCCCGACTACCCGCTCATCCGGGATGCGGTGCTCCGCGCCGAGGACGCCGGCGCCGACGTCATCTTCAACTGGGATCACTTCTATCCGCTCTACGGCGATCCCGACGGCGCCCACTTCGAGTGCTGGACCATGCTCGGCGCCTGGGCCGAACAGACCGAACGCGCCGAGATCGGCGCGCTGGTGACCTGTAACTCCTACCGCAACCCCGAACTGCTCGCCGACATGGCCCGCACCGTCGACCACATCTCCGGCGGCCGGTTGATCCTCGGCATCGGCGCGGGCTGGTTCCGCAAGGACTACGACGCCTACGGCTACGAGTTCGGCACCGCAGGCACCCGGCTGGCCGACCTGGGCCAGGCACTGCCGCGGATCACCTCCCGGCTCGCGGCCCTCAACCCCGCGCCCACCCGCCGGATCCCGATCCTGATCGGCGGCAGCGGCGAGAAGAAGACCCTGCGCTACGTCGCCGAGTACGCCGACGCCTGGCACGGCTTCAATGATGTCGAAACCTACCGGCACAAGGCAGCGGTGCTCGCCGACCACTGTGCCGCCGTCGGCCGGGATCCCGCCACCATCGAACGCTCCGCGGGTGTGCAGTTCACCGGCGACGTCGCCGAACTCCTGCGTTCGGCGGACGCCATCGCGGCCGAGGGGGTGTCGCTGCTGACCGTCGGCGTGACCGGCCCTGACTACGATCTCACCGCGCTCGACGCGCTCTGCCGGTGGCGTGATACGGCGCCGGGGGCAGGTGCATTTTCCTGAGGTCGCCCACTAGATTGGGCGGCATGCCCTGTGCGCGCGTGTCCCGACTCATGGCCGTCACCGCTGTGCTGATCGTTTCCGCGCTGTCGGTGTTGGTGGGGCTCGTGAGCTCGCCTGCTGCGGCCGAACCGCCGACCCGACTGCCCGACCCCGTCTCGGATCAGGCCAACGTGCTCAACGCCGGCCAGCGCCTCGCCGTCGAAAAGGCCCTCGACCGGCTCTACGACGACCACGGCGTGCAACTGTGGGTGGTCTACGTGAAGACCTTCGACGGGCTCGGGGCCCAGCAGTGGGCCGATGCGACGGTGGACCTCAGTGCCCTGAGCGAGCGCGACATCCTGCTGGCGGTGGCCACCGAGGACCGCGAGTACCGGCTCACGACACCGCCGAACGCGCCCACCGACGGCCTCCGCGCCGACGATCTCGCGAGCGTCGGCACCGACGACGTGGTGCCCGCCCTCAAGGACAAGGATTGGGCCGCGGCCGGCCTCAATGCCGCCGCCGGCCTCGGTGACGCCCTCGACCCCTCCTACACCGGGTTCATCGTGGCGGGCACGGTGGGCGGGCTGGCCGTCGTCGGTGGCGGCGGCGCCTGGGCCTACACCCGGTATCGGCGGCGCAGCCGGATCGCCGACGGGGTGGAGGCGCTGCGCGACGAGGAGCTCAGCGCCGATCAGCTCGCCGATCAGCCCCTCGACGTCCTCGACCCGTGGTCCCGGGAGGTCCTCACCGACACCGACAATGCGATCCGCACCAGCGAGGAGGAGCTCGCGCTGGCCGTCGGCGAGTTCGGGGAGACGCTGACCGCCCCGTTCCGCCAGGCCCTCACCGCCGCCCGCGAGGCGGTCACGGCGTCGTTCGCGCTCCGGCAACGCCTCGACGACGACATCCCGGAAACCCCCGACGAGCAGCGCTCGCTGCTGGTGCAGATCATCACCACCTGCACCGATGCGGATACCGCGCTGGATCAGCAGGTGGCGGCCTTCGACACCATGCGCAACCTGCTCATCAACGCCCCGGCCCGCTTCGACGAGATCACGCGCAGCCTCGTCGACCTCCGGACCCGGGCCGATGCCGCCGGGGCCCGGCTGCCGGAGCTGATCGGCATCTACGGGGAGCAGACGCTGACCTCGATCCTGTCCAATGTCACGTTGGCCCGGGAGCAGATCGAGTTCGCCGAACGCAGCGCCGATCAGGGACGTGCGGCGATCTCCCGGCCGGTCGGTGAACAGGGCGCCGCCGTCGCCGACATCCGGGCCGCCGAGGGATCGATCGCCGCGGCGACCACGCTCCTCGACGCCATCGACAATGTCGAGGCCAACATCGCCGCGGCGCGGGCCGGCCTGCCCGCGCTGATCGCGGAGGTCCGTGACGAGCTGCGGGAGGCGGCCGGCCGCACGGCCGACGGCGGCGCCGGTCTCGCCGCCGCCGCGCAGGCCGCGGCGAACGCCCTGCAGAGTGCCGAGAGCCGACTCGACGCCGACCCGCTCGGGACGTTCACCGCGCTTCTCGACGCCGACGCCGACCTCGACTCAGAGTTGGCGGCGGCCCGTGGCGTCGCGGCCGAACGCACCCGCCGCACCGAGGTGCGTACCGCGACGCTGACGGCCGCCCAGGCGAAGGTCTCGGCGGCGACGGACTTCATCAGCACCCGACGCGGCGCTGTCGCGGCCCTCGCGCGCACCCGGCTCTCCGAGGCCCAGCGTCTGCTCGACGTGGCGACCCAGCTCGCGGTATCCGAGGATGACCCGGCCGGTGCCCCGGATGCCTCCGGGCTCACCGCCATCGACGCCGCACGCCGGGCCGGAACCCTCGCCGACGGGGCGCTCGGTGCCGCGCAGGACGATGTGGCGCAGTGGCAGGCCAGTCAGCGACCGGGCCGGGAATCGGGGTCGGCAGCCGGCGCCATCCTCGGTGGCATCCTCGTGGACAGCTTCCTGCGGGGTTCGATGCGCGGCGGCCTGCCCGGCGGCTTCGGGGGCGGGTACTCCCACGGCGGCCGCAGCCCCGGTTCCTTCGGCGGATCGTCGAGCTCGGGACGGATCGGGGTGGGCGGGCGCTTCTGAGCGGAACACCCGGTCTCCCCGCTGGTTCGACCCCGCCCCACCCAACCACCTTTGCTGGTCGAGTAGGACCGACGAAGGAGGCCCATATCGAGACCACCCCCCCCCCACCACCCCCACCGACCACCCCCCCCACCACCACA
>JASGFO010000193.1:0-7870 GCA_047605505.1 Gordonia sp. (in: high G+C Gram-positive bacteria)
TGTTTGCGCCGCGCCGCGATGCAGGGAGCGGAGCGCCGGGAGCGTAGCGACCAAGTGGAGTGAGCGAAGAGTGGTGCTCAGGGGCGCAAACACGCGTAGGCGGAGCCTGCGCCAAACTACACAGTGCGGAAGCCGGCGCCCGCGCCGCCGACACGGTTGAGGTCGGCGACGATGGCGGTCATCTTGGTGGCGACCATCGGGGTGTAGACGGGGATGGCGGGATGGACACACCCGACCGCCCCGCCGACACCCGCGACACGTACGACCAGGCCGCCGTTGAGCATGCCGACCAGCCGGTTCCCGGAGAGTACCGGTCCGCCGGAGTCGCCGTGGTTCGCGCAGACATAGGACAGGGTGTCCGAGCCCTCGATGTCGAGGACCTGGCCGCAGCTGTAGCCGGTGGTGATGCCGGACTTGCAGACGGTGGCGCCGGCACGTGGGAACGTCCCGATGCCCCGGATGGTGGCTCCGCCGGCGACCCGGGTCGGGGTGACGCGGCGTCGGTCGAGCGCGATGACCGCGTAGTCGCCGGGCTTGCTCTTGACGACGATGCGCCCGATCACCCCGGCGGCCGGGGTGCGCTGCGAGGCGATCCGCGAGCCGACCTTGCCGCAGTGTCCGGCGGTGAGACCGATGAGACGGCCGGCGCGGTCGGTGCCGACGGTGGTCATCGTGCACCCATAGCGATTGTCGATGACGATGCCGCTGCCACCGCCGACCGTGGCGCGGGGTGCGGCCTGCGCAGTGTGCACCGCCGGGATGAGTGCCAGCACCAGGCCGACGATGACGGTAACGATGCGCAGCAGGCGTCGCATGATCCTCCGATCCGGGGGCGATCCCGCGGCCGGGATCGGCGTGTTCCCGGTCACCTTATCCGTAGCGGCCGACCGTGCGCGAGCCGGCTCCGGCCTGGGGCTTCAGGTGGGCCGTAGCACACTGAGCTCGGTGCCCTGTCGCACGACCAGATAGCCGTCGACGACGCTGACCTCACCGCCAACCGGGAGGGTCCAGGCCAGTGTGGCGCGGGTCGGATCGAAGGCGCTGAGACGGTGCTCGTCGGTGAACACGACCAGCGGGCCGGTTGACCCGACACAGCGCAGATAGTCGATGTTGGTGTCCGGGTCGGTGGCGTCGGGGACGGGCAGAGCGCCGACGTGAGCACCGGTGGCGAGGTCGTACACCGTGCGCGAGCGGTCCTTGAGGGCGAACACCACGAACCGCCCGCAGGGGCGGGTGTTGGCCTTGGACAGTTCCGGGTCGGTGATCTGCCACAGCGCCTGCCGTTGCGCGGGGTCCCGGATCTCGTAGGTGCCCTGGGGCTCGGCGAGCTGGGCGTCGCCGGTGGCGGTCAGGACCGCGAGTTGCGACGGGCCCGCGATCACCTGTAGTCCGGCCGACGTGGCCGTCGGGTGCGCTGTCGGGAGGCCACCGTCGAGGGCGAAGGTGTCGACGCCGGCCCGGTCGGGATCGTGGTGGGTCACCGCGATTCCGGTGGGGTACTCGGTGATCGTGCAGCGCGAGCAGTGGGCCCGGTCGGCGCCGCTGGCGGGGTCGAGGAGATATTCACCGGCGTCGTTGGTGCTGACGTTCAGCAGCCCGGTGCTGGTGAGGTGGGGTGTCGCGGTGGCGTCGAAGCGGCGTTCCCACACGGTGTCCCCGGTCGGCGTGCGCAGGGTGGCGCGATAGCCGGATCGGTTGAGCCGCAAGAAGTTCTCACCCACTCCGAGAACCGAGGCGGTGTCGTCGAGCGGCTGTGCGGTGCCGGGGGTGCCGGTGGCGTCGAGGAGGTAGAAGCCGTCGGGGCGGTCGCCGGCGACGATCGCACAGCCGACCGTGCCGGCGTCGGTCAGGGCGCAGCCGCCGAGGCCGGCCCGGAGCGGCCGGGTCCACCGCCGGTGGCCGTCGGTGCGGCGCACCAGCAGGTAGGCGCGCCCGAGGCCCGATGGATAGCTCAGCAACCAGTCGGGTCCTTGCGTGCCCGCGACCTCGATGGGCGCATTCGATGAATAGTCCGGCAGGTCGAGACTCGACACCGACCACGCGGTGGCCGGGCGGTCGGGGTAGGCGCGCAGCGTGCCGAAGGTGAACCGGTCGTCGGGATGATCGGGTACCCCCATGCCCAGGACGACGCCGACGGTGACGACCAGCGCCGCGCACAACACCGCGACCACGCTGCCGATCCCGAACCGACCGATCCCGAACCGCTGTGGCATGGCGACCACTCAACCACGCGGGGCGGCTACGACGGCTCGGCTGCCGTGGTCGGGGGGTGGGTGATCGCGGCGGGATGCTCGGTGAGCCACCGCGTTCCGGCGGTGATCGCGTGGGCGAGGGCGAGTTGCTCGCCGACATAGGTTGCCGGAGCACCGATCAGCGGCAGATATCCGAGCCAGCGCAGGGGCCGGGGCGGTTGTGGCCGTTTCGCGAGGTCGGTATCGATGGCCCGCCAGATCTGAATGGCATCCCAGATCTGTTGGGTGACAAAGAGTTTCCGAGCACCCTTGGCGGCGGGCGGGGTCGGCGAGGCGGCGCCGCCGACGTCGTCGACGGTCAGGTCGCGGCCGCACAGGACGGCCGCGACCAGCGACACCTGATGTGCGCGGTCGGTCACCCCGTGTTCGCGGGCCATCGCGACGAGCATCATCGCCTGATTGACGAATCCCAGATACGCCGGTATCGGCAAGGCCTTGGCCCAGGCGCCGAAAACCCCGGGTGCGGCCACGCCGATGGTGTTCAGCGAGCCGAGACGCGTTGCCCACCAGCGGGCCCGGCCGGTCAGCGGCAGCTCGGTGAATGCCTTGGTGCCCGGCCACTCCACCCAGTTCGCGACGACCGAGCCGGCGTACTGGGCGCGGTCGAGGACGGCGTCACCGGGCTTCGTGCCGGTGAACGTCCGCGCCTTGATGCCGAACGGATCCGGCTCGGCCAGCACATCGAGCACCGGGTCGATGGCCGCCACCAGGCGCGTCAACACCGTGGCCGCCTGCCGGTCGTTCATCGTTGCCACGTCATGCAGCGTAGCCGCTCATCGGCCCGCGGCGGCCACACCGCCGAGTGGGCCGTCGCGCCGGGGCGGTGTCCAGAGCAGCGGTGTCAGAACAACTGACCCAGGTAGAACCGGCCGCCCTGATCGTCGCTGCACAGCGCCATCAAGCCGTAGCCCTGCGGCTCGGGTTCGGTGATCACCTGCCCGCCTGCGGCGCGGACGCGCTCGACGGCGGCGGCGATGTCGTCGACGCTCCACATCGGCACGGCGACCGATTCGCCGTGGCCACCGGAGACGCCGATCTGCGGCCGCGCGTTGCGGACCTCCCAGCCGTCGTCGATGCGGCCGGGGGTGAACTCCCAGCCGACGACCGTGCCGTAGAACGCGCGCAGCCGCGCGCTGTCGGGGGTGTGCACGGTCAGATACGACATCTCGCCGTGCCCCGACGGGTGCAGCGCGGGCCGCGGGTCATCCGGGCCGGGGACGTACACGGAGAACGCCACGCCCTGGTCGTCGACGGCGTCGAGGACCAGGGCGCCGTCGCTGTCGACCTCCGAGGTGTCGCCCGCCCGGCCGCCCGCGGCGAGGATCGCAGCCCGTGCGGTGGCGAAATCGTCGACCGCGTAGACGCAGTAGAGGGTGTTGCGCCCGTAGTCGCCGGACGCCGAGATGCCCAGCCGGTGACCGAGATTGGTGACCTGGCGGGATGCCGGATCGTATTCCCAGCCGAGCACCGCACCGTAGAAGGCGACCGCGGCGTCGAGGTCGGGGGTCTGCCACGACAGGTAGACGATATCGCCGGCCTGGGCGCGGTCGGTGCGTGTCGGTTCGGCCGAATTGGGCAGTGCGGCACCGGTTGCCGGCGGACCGGCCAACATCCAGCGATGCCCGAACGGGTCGACGATGGTGGCGTTGCGGGTGCCGTGGGAGTCGGCGGGTTCGCGGGTCACCGACGCTCCGCCGTCCTGGGCGCGCGCGGCCGCGGCATCGGCGTCGGCGACGGGCAGCATCAGGCTCACCGACACCGCACCCGGCGCCGGTGCCCGGAGTCCGAGATCGCGGAACTCGTCGGCGAGATAGATGGCCCCACCACCGATCTCGAGCTCGGAATGCCCGATCCGATTGTCATCCATCACGATCGGTTCGCCACGCAGGCGGGCACCGAGGTATTCGACGTACCAGTCGATGGCCGCGCGGGCATCGCCGACGACGAGATAGGGCAGCGCGCCGGGGCGTTCCACCGGGGGCGCCAGGTCACGTTTGATGAGGGTGGTGTCCATGTCGATTCCTTGGGGGTCGATTCCTTGGGGAAGGGTGGCTCCGCGTTCCAGGCGGGCCCGCAGGGCCCGGGCGAAGGCCGGGTTGGGGGTCAGGGGCCGATCCCAGCCGGGGATGTCGGCGGCGCGTAGGGCGATGAACGGGTCGGGATCGGCGGGATCCGGGTAGGACGCCATGTCGGTGGTGTTCGTGTTCATGCGATGCCTCCTTTCCCCTGAGCCGGGACGGTGTCGGAGGGGTAGGCCGCGCGGAAGGCCCGCTTGGCCCGGGTGAGCAGCGCCTCGGTGGCGCCGACACCACGGTCGAGATGCTCGGCGACCTGGGCGACAGGCAGATCGTCGACGTAGCGCAGCGTCAGCACCGCCCGATGGATCGGGGTGAGTTGCGCCAGCGTGTGGTGGGCGAGCAGCCGATCCAGGTGCACCTCCCAGACGTCCGCGTCGGCCGTCTCGGGGAGTTCGTCGACGGGCTCGGGGGTCTGTTGTGCGCGTCGCCAGTGGTCGGCGAGCTTGTGCCGTGCGATCCCGATGAGCCATCCGACGTTCGGTTCGGTGGCGGGATGCCGTCGCACCGTGTCCATGGCGGCCAGGAAGGTCTCCGAGGTCACGTCCTCGGCGACGCGGCGGTCCGGACATCGTCGCGCCAGATACCCGTACACCGCCGGAAGTGCCGCGTCGTAGCACTCCAGCAGTGTCTGAGCGGCGTCTGCCTCGCCGCTCCGTTGACCACTCACACCTCTATCGTCGTCGGCACCGGCGGGAATCCGACGGTCGACGAGAAAAAACTTGCGCCGGTCCTTTTCGCGCAGAACATCGCCGGCCGTCGCGGCACGCCCTACGCCGCGCCGGAGACCGATCGGCCGGCGAGATCGATGATCGCGTCGCTCACCGCAGCCGGATCGTCGAGAGAGACAAAGGTCCGCGCACCCGCGACCTCCGTGAAGGTGGACTGATCGAAGACGGCGGCGAAGCGCCGGCCGTGCTCGGGGGTGAAGCAGCGGTCGGCGCTGCCCCAGACCACCGACACCGGTCGGCGGATGCGCGTCATCCGCGCGGTCACTGCCGCCAGCTCGGCCGGATCGATGTGGCCGAGGAAGGTGGCGAGGTCCTCACGGATGGCCGGATCGGTCTGGATCGGCCGGAAGACCGACGCCGTGAACGCCGGATCGGGATGGCGCACCAGCAGTCCGACGCCCAACGGCGAATGGCGAATCCATCGGGGTCGCATGAGCGCAGCGCCGACGCGCAGCAACGCCGGGTGCGACAACAGTCGGAACAGTGTCCGGAACGGTTGCGGCGGGAACAGGTCGAAGGCGTCGCAATTGGTGAAGAGCACCCGCTCGACCAGTTCGGGGTTCGCGTCGAGTGCGAACTGGGTGAGGGCGCCGCCGGTGTCGTTGGCCACCAGGGTGGCCGAGTGCAGGTCGAGCGCCGACACGAATTCGTCGATCAGCCGGGCGGCGTCGATCAGCCGGGCGGCGCCGCGGGGGCTCCGGTCGGCTCCGGGGCCCCAGGGAATGCGGTGTGCGCCGAGCGGCAGCGTCGGCAGATAGGAGCGGATGCCGTGTTCGGCGAGGCGTTCGGCGACGGCCGACCACAGTCGGTGATCGACCAGCACGCCGTGCACGAACACCACCGGTGGCCCGATGTCGGGGCCGACCGTCTCGTAGGCGATGGTGCCGGAAGTCAACTCGATGGTGGGCATGGGCGGGACCTGCCTTCCAGAGACGCATTACGCTGCAATGGCCCCGGCCGGACACGGAGTGTGGACGCCGAGGGGACCAGTTCGGCGACAAGCGGGGCCTGTTCGAGGCGGTCTTCGCCGAAGTCGAACAGTCGACGATGGGGGCGATCGCGGACCGCGCGGCCGAGCTCGCCGCGACCGATCCGGTGGCCGCGCTGCGGACCGGCTTCCGGGTGTTCCTCGAGGTGGTCCAGCAGCCGGGCGTGCAACGCATCAGCATGATCGACGCACCCGTCGTCCTGGGGTGGAAACAGTGGCGGGCGAGTGCCGAGGAGTACGGGCTGGCGCTCGTCGAGGGGATGTTGGCGGCCGCGGTCGCGGCCGGCCAGATCGAGGAGCGCCCGATCCGGCCCATGGCGGTCGTCGCGATCGGTGCCGTCGACGAGGCCGCGTTCTACATCGCCGACGCCGACGACCCCGACCGCGCCACTGCGGAGATGCTCGGCGTGCTCGACCGCATCATCGACGCCTTCGTGCGGCCCGGCGGCCGTTGAGTGTAATAGCCCTGGGCAGGAGAACGTCGACAGCAGTCGCGTCCGCCGGCCTCGCGCATACACAAGCACGCCACGCCGGCTTCCTCCGATTTGCTCGCCGCGCGCCATTTCGCTCTCGGCGTACTCCGGGCGGAACACCGCGTCCGGCGGCGAGGTTGTGCAGGTCAGGGCCCCGAGCCGAGGGTGTGGCGGACATCGTCAGGTTGGGCGTTACCTACGGGTCGCGCGGCCGCGACCACTACAGTGGGGTGACGTAGGTCGTGGCGATGCCGCACCCGGACGATACCCGGGAGCGGATCCGACCGGCCCGGGGCGAAAGCGAAAAGAGGGAGAACAATGTTCGAACGGTTCACCGACCGCGCTCGGCGGGTAGTCGTGCTCGCCCAAGAAGAGGCGCGGATGCTCAACCACAACTACATCGGGACCGAGCACATCCTGTTGGGCCTGATCCACGAGGGCGAGGGCGTCGCCGCGAAGGCGCTCGAGTCACTCGGCATCTCGCTGGAGGGTGTCCGCAGCCAGGTCGAGGAGATCATCGGCCAGGGGCAGCAGGCACCGAGCGGGCACATCCCGTTCACGCCGCGCGCCAAGAAGGTCCTCGAGCTGTCGCTGCGCGAGGCGCTGCAGCTCGGCCACAACTACATCGGCACCGAGCACATCTTGCTGGGCCTCATCCGTGAGGGCGAGGGCGTCGCCGCCCAGGTGCTGGTGAAGCTTGGCGCCGACCTCAACCGGGTGCGCCAGCAGGTCATCCAGCTCCTCTCCGGCTACCAGGGCAAGGAGCCGCAGGAAGCGGGCACCGGCGGCCGCTCCAGCGAGTCCGGCACCCCGTCGACCTCCCTCGTCCTCGACCAGTTCGGCCGAAACCTGACCGCCGCCGCGGCCGAGGGCAAACTCGACCCCGTCATCGGGCGCGAGAAGGAAATCGAGCGGGTCATGCAGGTGCTGAGCCGCCGCACCAAGAACAACCCGGTGCTCATCGGCGAGCCCGGTGTCGGCAAGACCGCCGTCGTCGAAGGCCTGGCACAGGCCATCGTCAACGGCCAGGTGCCCGAGACGCTCAAGGACAAGCAGCTCTACACCCTCGACCTCGGTTCGCTGGTCGCGGGCAGCCGCTACCGCGGTGACTTCGAGGAACGCCTCAAGAAGGTCCTCAAGGAGATCAACACGCGCGGCGACATCATCCTGTTCATCGACGAGCTGCACACGCTCGTCGGTGCCGGTGCCGCCGAGGGCGCGATCGACGCCGCGTCGATCCTCAAGCCGAAGCTGGCCCGGGGTGAACTGCAAACCATCGGCGCGACCACCCTCGACGAGTACCGCAAGTACATCGAGAAGGATGCCGCCCTCGAACGCCGCTTCCAGCCGG
>JASGFO010000194.1:0-7863 GCA_047605505.1 Gordonia sp. (in: high G+C Gram-positive bacteria)
GTGGTTCAGCCGGCATCATGCGGGTTGACCATTCGTCTTGGAAATCAGCTGTCCAAGACTCACCGGGCACCTCAAACTTCCCTCAAACAGCGACTCACCCAGCACGCCCGGCAACGCTGGCCACAGATCGTCGCCATCAACATTCGTTACCGTCCCGAGTTCGCCTACGTGTCCGCCGACATGCCCGACGGCACCAACCAGCCGCTGATGCGGCTCCGCTACGCCGGATCGGCATCACGCTGGGGATTCGCGGTCTACCTCACCAGCAAAGAAGGCTACGAAGACTCCGTCCTGCACACCGGATACACCGCCGGCAGCCCCCAAGACGCGCTCGACACCGCCGCCTCTACCTCAACGACCCCACAGCATGGACCTGACCCACACCCCCGACCAACTCACGGACAAGTCCAGTTAGTCGCAGTTAGTCGTGGCTGATCGGCAGGCGGCTGTGCCGCTGTCCCCAGCGCTGGTGACAGGCGAAGGAATGAACTTGCGTCACTCGACCGGATGAAGAGGGCCCAGACGGCGACGTTTCGAGCCCCGTGAGCCGTGGAAGTATGACAGCTTCGACCGCATGCAGGTGGAAAAGCAGAGTTTGATGCGACGGCTTCGTCTCTTCGTGACGAGCAGCGCCATCGTAATGGTTGGGTTGGTCGGCGCTCCGGTCGGAAATGCGGTGGCGGCGCAGGCTGTCGAATGCAATAGGACGGACTACGGCTGTCTGTCGTCAAGCGGCTACAGTGCCCACACGAACACATGGGCCGACAATTACTACTATGGTGGAATACATAATTGCACCCGGTATGTGGCCTACAGGCTGTCTTCGAGGATTGAAGACCCTCGAACGTCTTGGGGCAATGCTGGAGAGTGGTGGACACGAGCGCCTGGTGACAAGAACACAATCCCGGCAGTCGGTGCTGTCGCGTACTGGAGCCCTGCTAAGACGAGAGAGCGTTTCGGTCACTCGTATGGCCACGTGGCGTGGGTGGAAGCTCACGGGGCCGATGGGTCGGTGACCGTGACTGAAGACAACGCTGCGGTGGGCGGTCGTTCCGGTTACGGACGAAACGTGACTTACTCCGGTGCAGACGGGCCGACGGGGTACATCCATATTCCAAGGTTCCAGAGTGCTGCGGATACGGCACCGATCTCCAATGGGCAGTTCGTTCGCGTCTCGGGGACGGCCGACGTCTACCGCATCGCTGGTGGTGCCCCGATGTACGTGACGGACTTCAGGCCATTTGGCGGTACCCCGCAGATCCGAGACATCAGTCAGGCGCAATTCAATGGACTACGGTCCCATCCAGCCGACGGAACGCTGATTCGGGGCGTTCGCAGGGGCGAGATCTATCGAGTTGCCGGTGGGGCGCCGCTCTATGTCTCGACAGGTCGTTTCCCCGGTACTGGGTCCGCGATCGACGTCGATGACTGGGTGTTTGATCACGCGGGCAATGCGAAGTCGCGATTGTCGTCGCGCCCTGCGGATGGGACCATCATCCGCGGTTGGCAGCGCGACGACATGTACGTCGTCGCTGGTGGCGCCCCGATCTACATCACCCCCACCGGGGTCGGCTGGGTGACAGGTGGACGGTCATCGGTAGACGTAGACAACTGGTCAATCGACAACGCCGGCAACCATCTTTCGCACTTGTCGAGGCGCCCGGCGGACAACACTTACCTCCAGACTTCGGACCAGCGAATCTGGCGGGTGCTGGACGGTAAAGCATCGCACCTCGCTTCGTGGAATCAGGTCGGTGGGTCTAAACCCTTCACCAGGGTCGATATCGCTGCGATCACGAACGCCGGGAAAGCCGGTGTCTGGTCTCATCTCGGCTGAACTCGACGTTGTCGAGCACCCCGCCTGCCACCGGCCGGCGGGGCGTCGGCATCCGGCAACACTACTAGTAGGGCGGGCCGGCGACGTCACCGCCCGGCCCGACCACCCGACGGCCGGCTTCTGTGGATGGGCTCAGGACTGTGGACAGCAGGCGGTTCCCGGCACCCGATGGGCTCACCCGCCCACGTCGGCACCGACGATCGGCTCCAGGTGGGTGGTCACGACCACCCCGACCGACTGCCCGATGTGGCTGCCCAACAACGGGCCGAGATCGACGGTGACCTGCGAGGTCACCAGGTCGAGGCGGGAGCAGATCCGATGCGCGACCTCGGTGGCCGCATCGGAGGCCTGGCAGTGCTGGATGCCCAGGGTCACCGCGCGGCCGTCGGCGAAGGCGACGGCCGCGTCGATCATCTTGTCCACCGCCCGGGAGAAGGTGCGCTGCCGGTCGCGCAGCACGAGCAGCCCGTCCTCAATCGCGACGATCGGCTTGATCGACAACGCCGAGCCGAGGAATCTGCTCGTCGCACTGATCCGGCCGCTGCGGCGCAGGCTGTCGAGTTGATGGACGCAGATCATCGATTCCATCGTCGATGCCTGCCGGATGGCCGCCTCATAGACGCGGTCGCGATCTCCCCCGGCCTCGGCGGCCTGGGCGGCGGCGATCGCCGCGAACCCGACGGCGAGCCCCACCGCGCGTGAGTCGACCACCCGGACCTGCCCGGTGAACTTCTCGGCCGCCAGTCGCGCCGAACTCCAGGTGGTGGACAGTCGGCGCGACATCATCACCGCAACGACGCCGTCGCCCTCGCTGGCAGCCACCGCCCGCGCGAACTGCTCGGTCAGCTCCTTCGGGTTGGCGCCCGACGTCGAGACATCGGAGCGGGTGAGCACGTCGTCGGGAAAGGTGTCGACACCTTCGCGGTAGTCCTCCCCGCCTATCGACAGATGCAGCGGGACGATGCCGATGCCGTAGCGATCGGCGATCGGCACGGGCAACCGCGACGAGGAATCGGTGACGACGACAACTGGCACGGGTCTACGGTAGTGGTCACGGCCCGGACCCGGCGCACCTACCGCCGGCGCCACCACCGACGGGCGCGGCGGCGACTGCGGCACGCGGCGGTCGGGCGGAGCGTCCGTGGTGGTTGCCGCGTCGTCGTCGGCCGCGATGCCCGATCGCCGATCCGCCTCCGCGTTCAGGACCGCGGCCCGGTCGCGGTTTCCACAGAGCTCGTGACCCCGCGCGACCGCTCGCAGGCCACCGATCAATCCGCTGCGATAGCGCTCGGTGCCGGTGTCGTGTTCGGCGACGTCGCGGGCACGTGCGATCGCCTTCTCCAACGAGTCGATCGCCTCGCCCCGACGATCGAGATCCCAGAGCACGCTGCCGATCTTCCCGTGCACCACGCTGAGGTTCCAGGCCGCATCCCCCACCCGTTCCGTGCCGGCGAGGAGCGTGGCGGTATCGCGTGCGTCGACGAGGTAGCCGAGTGCCTGCTCCGGTCTGCCCTGCATCTGCGCAACCCCGGCGATGTCCACCAACAGCGCCACGACGGCCCGCCGCTCGTCGCGTCCGGCGGAGATCTGGGCGAGCCGGCGAGCGGTCTGAAGACCCGCGTCGAGGTCGGCGAAGGCGCCGGCCAGATCACCACCGTCGCGGCGAACGAGCCCGAGCGCGGACTGAACCGACGCCACATCGCTCAGTGCTCCGGCGTCGTCGGGTTCGCTCGCGAGCCGACGTCGGGCGGATCCCGCGGCAGCGGTCAACAACCCGATGGCCGCTGACCGGTTGCCACGGCGAGACCACTCCCGCGCCAGGAGGACCGACACCGGGATCAGCGACGGATCGAGGGGGCTCCCACCCGAGTCGCCGGGATCGGTGATGGCCGATGCCGCCAGCACGTCTTCCCACAGTGTCACCGCCGTGTCCCGGCGGCCGACGGCGTGGCAGATCTCGCCCACGGTCAGCAGTGCCGAGTTGAGCCGGAGCCGGGCCTCGGTGCCGTCGGGATCACGATCGACGACCTCACGGCACAGCGACAGCGCCTCCTGACCCAATGTCAGGGCGCCGTGTGGGTCGCCGGCGGCGAACGCCCGCCTCGCCGTGGCCAGCACGTTCGTCGCGAGCGCACCCAGTGCAGCGTCGACCCTGCCGGACGCCTCGCGATCCCACGGGCAGCGACGTTCGATGTCGCGGAACACCGTCACCGATTCGGTGAGGAGCGTCCGTGCCTCGGTGTGTTCGCCGCATCGGACGGCAGCCTGCGCTGCGTTGCCGAGGGCGAACCCCAGAATGTTCCGGCGCGCCGTATTCGGCGCGAGGGCGACCACTTTTCGGGCGACCTCCAGAGCCACAGTGCAGAAGGCTCGGGCGGCCTGATGGTCTCCGAGCCCCTGCCTGATCTCGCCGGCGGCCGTGGCGGCGAGCATGACCCCATCCATCGGTCCGGGCGCGTCGGGCATCTCGGCCATCTGTCTGGCGCAGCGGGCGAGCTCCTCATCGTAGAGGGCGCGGACCAGGTCGGGTCGGCCCAGTGCGGTCCGTGCCCGGACCGCCCAGTCCAGCGCCTCCGAACCCCAATAGCGTTGTCGGCCAAGGGTGTTCAGCTGCCGCGCACCCGACAGCGCCGCATCGAAGTTCTTCTGGGCACCGGCGATGTCACCGGCACCGAAGTGGGTGCGCCCAAGTCCGATGAGTGCCTGCATCATCTCGTCGAGCAGTGCGGTGCTGTCCGGATGGTCGGCCAGCAGTGGGCCGGCGACGCGCAGCGACTCGGCGAACAGCGCGGCGGCATCGCCGGGGTCGTCACCCTCGAGGGCCAGGTCGCCGAGAAGCCGCAGCGCCTCGCACTCTTTGACGACCGGCGTCACCGCGCCATCGAGCGCCTCGCGGACGCCACGGTGGACCTGCACCGACTCCACCCGGTGCTCGCGGGCCCGTGCGCGGTCACCTCGAATGCTCTCGAGCCCGGCCATCGCGGTCAGGGCCTCGCCCAGATCAACACGCGACCTGACCGCGTACGGGTGCCGTTGGCACAGCTCCCGTTGCCGCCGCACTGCCTCGCCGTAGAGTTCGGAAGCGGCGGCGAGCTCGTTGCGGTTCTTCTTGACGAGTCCCACGTTGATCAGCGACTGGTGTAGCTCGTGCGCGATCAGCAGGTCGTGCGGGGCGTTGGCGGCCAGGAGTCGCCGCACTCGCAACGCCTCGACCAGGCGTTCCTCGGCGCCCTCACCGTCGACTTCCACTCTGATCAATCCGGCGCTGTTCAGCGCATCGGCCGATTTCCGGTACGATTCGACGTTGTCCGGATCAAGGGATTGCTGCCGGGCAGCCAGCGTGACGGCCTCGTCGAACACGGTCTGGGCGCCCTCGAGGTCGCCGTTGATCCGTCTCATCACCCCGATGTCCCCGAGGAGAACGCACAGATCTCGGAGCGCCCGGGGATCGTCCGGGGATTTCGCCACCCGCAGGCGGCCGGCCCGCAATGCCGTCTCGACCGCGTCCCGAGCACCGGCATCATCGCCGACCACCCGGCTGAATCGGCCCAGATGCACTGCCGCCCAGAAGATATCCCGCAACTGCGCCTCAGTCTCACCATCCTCCTCGACATCGTTGCCGCGAGCGCGGGCCCGAGCCAGCGCCACCAATGTTGCGGCGAAATCCCGGCGGCCCGATGGCGTCACATATCGGGTGTCGACCAATGCGGGTGCGGCGATCAGCACACCGAAAGCGGTCTCGGTCAACAGATGCGACTCGAGGGCCGCGATCACCGACAGGCCCGCGAGATGACGGTCGAGCGCGCGCATCAATGTATCCGCCGACTCGAACGGAACGGCATCGAGAGCACGGGCAAGTACCTGCGGGCTCTCCGGCGGTGGCGTACCGGCCGGCGCCGACAGCACCGAATGCCAGACCGCATCGAGACCGTCGGTGCGGTCCCAGGTCTCATCTGATGCCAGAGCCCGGACAATCCGCAGATGAACGTCAGCAGGCGCCCACCTTTCGGCGGCCCGGGCCACCGCCGCATGGGCGAATGTCATCCGGCCCGAGGCGTCGACGGCCCGAAGCTGGCTACCCAGGACACGGTGGAAGATCGCCACCGTCACCGCCGGGTCGGCGACGTCGGCGAGCACCCGGGACAGATCCGCCGGGGCCAACCCCGACCGGGCGACGGCCAGAACACCCAGCAGCACGCGGGCGGCCGATTCGCCGATGCGCTCCACCACACGCATCAAGAACTCCGCGACCAGGTCTGCGGTGTCGGTGGGAAGCCGCCGTGCCCGATCACCCAGCAGCGTCGCGATGGCCTGCGCCTGATCGTCGATGTCGGCGATGGCCGCGAAGTCGTCGCCATCGAGGTCGCCCAGCACGTCGACGGCCAGGCGCACCCAGAGGGGTGACCGGGGCCCGGCCCCGATGCGGTCGAGAACGGCGGCGGGCAGCTCCCGACCGGATGTGCGGGACCATTCACGTGCGGCATCGGCGGCCATCGGTCCGGGCAGATCGACGACGTCGATCGCCGGGATTCCGGTGTCCCGAAGAACCGCGATCTGCGATTGGCTCGTCGTCGAGCACACTATCGGCATGGTCGGCGGCGCCACCCGCACCGGCCACATGTCGTCCCGGTCGCGATCGCCGGCAAGGGAGTCGAGCGCATCCACCATCACGACGAGACCGGGATCGGCCGCGTGGACCTCGGCCAGGGTCTCCCGCCACCATTCGACGACCTCGTCATCGGTTGCCTCGGCCGGCATCTCGATCGCGCGTCCGACGACAGGTGCCACCTGCGCGGCCAGGATGCGGGCGACATCGCGCCCGCCGACCCCGGTCGTCGCGGCACCCAGCAGGACGCCGGCCACGCTGCGCCCGCGTGCGCGGAGTTCCCGCTCGACGGCGCAGAACACCGTCGACTTCCCCACCCCGGACGGACCGGCCAGCACCACTCGTGCCCCGGCCGCGACGTCGGCGGTGACCTGCCCGACCAGCCGGTCGCGCCCGACCATCACCTGATGGTCGTCCCGAAACAGCCGCTCCACGCCGGACCAATACGACCTCGATTGCGCCACCACCTCCGTGGCCCGTCGACGCACAGGTCCCGCGAGCAGCTCCACCACCAGATCCTCGAAGGAGGTCTCGCCGCCGCCTCGGACCGCAATGCGATCGAGCGCGGCGGCGCCACCCGACACCGGCACGCGATAGGTGATCACGTGCGCGTCGGGCAGGGTCTCGACGCGGTCGCTGATGCGGCGCCGAAGCTCACGCAGCCGCCCATCGTCGGGCTCGGTCCATTCCTCCGGGGCATGACCGTCGAGCTCCCGGAACAGGACCACGCATTCGCCGGGCGGCACCGACGGCCACAACATGCCGAAGCCGATCTCCAGCTCGGTGACCGAGAGTCCTTCGACCTCCTGGTCGCCCGGCACGCCCGCCTGATCGGCCACCCACCGCACATGAACGGGATCGGGCGCCCATCCGACGCGGTCCCCGATCAGCCCGAGGAAGAGCGGGCGCGACCGCTTGACCTCGGCGAGACAGACGTCGACGACCTTGCGGATTGCCGCACCCTCGTCGTCGGCGATGGTGTCGACCCCCCAGCGCAGATCGACCAATTCGACGCGGCAGCCGACGTCGCGCAGCTGCTCGTCGAGCCGTTCCCGGACCGGCCCCGCAAGAACATCGCGTTCCCCGTGGAAATCTCGGAATGTCGATGACACGAACACCGGAATCACCGCCATGGCATGCCCGTCCACCCTGTCCGTATCAGTGCTGTCGAGTATCCAATGCCGCACCCAGCACCCCGGCGACCTCCTCGGCGACGAGCTGATGCGTGCCGAAACCCCAGTGGATGCCGTCGGGGTTCATCGCGGCCGCGGGCTCGGCGAATCCGGCGGCGGTGGCCGGATAGAACGTGGCGGTCGGCAGTGCGTACGCCGCAGCCCAGCGCGCCATCGCGGCGGTGGTGGGGATGCGACCGGTATGCACATACCCGTAGTAGGGGCTGCGGTGGGTGGACGGCAGGCAC
>JASGFO010000195.1:0-7809 GCA_047605505.1 Gordonia sp. (in: high G+C Gram-positive bacteria)
AAACCCGCCGATCTCGTCGTCTATGTCTCCGGCGGGTTTGACGGTGTTGTCGGCGTAGCTGATGAAACCGCCGTCGCGCAGCGCCTGCAGGCCGGTCTGCCGGTCGTCGGCCCGGGTCTCCCGGACTCCCGTCGGATGCAGCAGCAGCACTCCCAGCAGGTCGCCGACCCGCGCGCCGGACTCGGTGAGCTCGACCCGAAGGCGGGCCCCCGGTGGAATCGTCTGGTCAACGATGGTCCGGAGCTCCTCGGAATTGTTGTCCCGCACGAGCTCGTCGGTGAGCCCGAGTTGCCCGGCGAAGGTGGCACCGCTGGTCTCAAGGGACTCCTTGACGGCCGTCACGTCGGCGTCGGCGGCGTTCGGGGTGGTGACCACGAGCACCGAATGCCCGCGGAGGAGTCCCGCGAGCAGTCGGCCGGTGATCGCGGTGTCGAAGGTGTCGGCGGTGTTGACCTGATCGTTGAGCCGGTCCCGCTCGGCCTCCAGATCCCCGATCCGATCCCGACTGGTACCGGTCAGCGAGTTGAACCGGTCGCCCACGTACCCCGATCCGAGGAACAGTCCCAGAGTGAGCGCCAAGAACACCGCCACCAGCGAGATGGCGTGTTGGCGAAGCGAGATCATCTGCTATCGGTTCCAGATCCCCTGCACCCAGGCGACCAGGCTCTGCCATTGCGCCACGGCCCAGTCGGTGACGTCGGGCCCGGCGTTCGAGAGCATGATCGCCGCGATCACGGCGATGAGGGCGGCCAGCACGACGCAGGCGATCGCGGCACCGGAGACACGGCTGCGGTAGAGCGTCGCAACCGCCTTCGCGTCGACGAGCTTCGGCCCGACCTTGAGCCGGGTCAGGAACGTCGACGGCGTGCTCTCCCGGCGGGAGCGATCGAAGAAGTCATCGAGTGTCCCGCCGTAGCCGGCGGTGACGATCAGGTCGGCACCGTGGAAGTCCGCGAGCAACAACGCGAGATCGGCCGCGGACCCGACGGCCGGGAATGTCGTGGCCCCGATCCCGATGTCCTGGATGCGTTCGAGGCCGGGCGCGTGCCCGTCGGTGTCGGCGGGCAGCACCACCTGCGCACCGCATTTGAGGGTGCTGGCCTTGATGTCCTCGGGATCGCCGACGATCAGCTCGGGCGTGTACCCGGCCTTGGTGAGCGTGTCCGCACCGCTGCCGACTCCCACCAGGATCGGCGAGTACTCCTTGATGAACGGTTTGAGTGCCCGCAGATCAGCGTCGTGGCCGGCCCCGTCGGCGACGATCACGACGTGCTTGCCGGTGAAGGAGACGTCGACGTCGGGGACGCCGACGCCGTCGATGAGCAGCGGGGATTCACTGCGGATGAATTCGATCGTGTTGCCGGAGAAGGCCTCCAGATGGTTGACGAGTCCGGTCTTGGCGTCGATCATCTGGTCGGCGACGTCGGGTTCGGACAGTGCGGTCCCCTGGGCGATGCGTCGTTCGCCGACGTAGAGCCGGTCGCCGTCGATGCGGACCTTGGCACCGTCCTTGACTTTTTTGAAGATCTCGGGGCCGACCTCGTCGAGCAGCAGGATGCCCGACGCGACGAGCACCTCGGGGCCGAGATTCGGGTATCGGCCCGAGATCGACCGGGCGGCGTTCACGACGGCGAGCACGTTGGCCTCGACGAGCGCGTCGGCGGTCACCCGGTCGAGATCGACCTCGTCGAGAATGACGATGTCGCCGGGGCCGACCCGGCCGATCAGGCGCTTCAGGTTCTTGTCGGTCCTGGCGATACCGCTGACGCCAGGCAGTTCTTCGGTGGTGCGGGCGAGCAGAGCAGGCATCTTCATGACGGCCATGATCGGCCGCCGCCAGCCGGATCGCGGGGAGGCGCGCCGTACCACGAACAACTTTTGTCACATTGGGCGCATTGACATCGCTGGCCTCACGAGCCCTTTTCCGCCTCCGCAGTACCCAGGAGCTCCTCCGCATGCGCCTTGCCCGTGTCCGATTCACCCAGACCCGCCAACATCCGGGCGAGCTCGGCGATCCGCTCGTCGCGATCGAGCGCGCGGACCGTCGACGTCTGTGCCTTGCCACGGCCCATCTGCTTGCCGATCACCAGATGATTGTCGGCAAATGCGGCGACCTGCGGCAGGTGCGTCACCACGATCACCTGGTGTGCGCGCGCCAGCCGGGCCAGGCGTCGGCCGATTTCCACGGCCGCGCGACCGCCGACCCCGGCGTCGACCTCGTCGAAGACCATCGCCGATCCCGACGTCGGCTCGGCCAGCACGACCTCGAGGGCCAGCATCACCCGCGAGAGCTCGCCACCGGATGCCGATGTCGCGATCGGCAGTGGCCGCGCCCCGGTGTGCGGGAGCAGTGAGAACTCGACGCGGTCGGCGCCGTCGACGCCCGCCCGGGCGATCTGCCCCTCGACCTCAATCGCGAGCCGGTCGGCGTTCTCGGCACCGTCGAGGGACACCTCGACGGCCAGCGTCGCATCCCCCATCGCCAGTCCGGCAAGCTCGCGGGAGACCTTCCGCGCCATCGACGACGCCGCCTTGACCCGCACCGCGTGCAGCGTGGCGGCGGCGGCGGCCACCCGCGTGCGCGCAGCGTCGGCCCGCAGCTCGAGCTCGGCGATGCTGGCCTGCGGGTCGTTGATCGCCGCCAGTCGCTGCTCGGCCTCGGCACGCCAGGCCCGCACGCCGTCGATGTCGGGCGCGTACTTGCGGACCAGCGACTTGAGCTCAGCCTGTCGCGTGAGCAGGGCGTCGAGCGAGTCGGCATCGCCGGGCAGGCCGGAGACAAAGGCCGCGAGCTCGTCACCGATGTCGGTGACGACGGTCAGCGCCTCCGCGACCCGCCCGGCGAGGCGGCGCAGCTCGTCGTCGGCGGCCGACTCCAGCAGCGACCGCGCCTGTCCGAGTCCGTCGACGACCGATGGCGAGTCACCGGCGATCACCGTCTGTGCGCCCAACGCGGCCGACTGGATCGACTCCAGATCCGAGAGCCGCCGAATGGTCTCGGTGAGCTCGTCGTCCTCGCCCGGCAGCGGGTCGACGACGGCGATCTCGTCGAGCCCGAAGCGCAACCGGTCGGCTTCCTGAGCCAGCTCGCGCGCGCTGCCCCGCAGGGTGTCGAGTTCGTCGAGGATCGCGACCCACTCCGCACGCGCGGCGCGGTAGGCCGCCAGCGCCGACGACGCGCGACGTCCGGCGAAGGTGTCGAGGGCACCACGCTGGCGCTCCGGGCGCAGGAGCCGCAGCTGGTCATTCTGGCCGTGCACGGTCAGCACCGACGTCACCAGTTTGCCCCGCACCCCGACCGGCACCGACCGCCCGCCGAGGTGGGCGCGGGAACGGCCGTCGGCGTTGACGGTGCGCACCGCGATGATGGTGCCGTCCTCGTCGAGTTCGGCGCCACTGGATTCGAGGAGGTCGGCGATGTCGGTGGGGACCCGACCGTCGGGGCCGGCCACCGTGAACCGGCCCTCCACGGTTGCCTTCGGGCTGCCCGAACGCACCCGCCCGGCATCGGCGCGCGCACCGCTGAGCAGCCGCAGGCTCGTGACGATCATCGTCTTGCCCGCGCCGGTCTCACCGGTGAGCGCGGTGAATCCCGGGGGGAACTGTGCCGATGCCGAGTCGATGACCCCCAGGCCGGAGATCGACAGTTCTTCGAGCACGTGCTACGTCTGCCTCCCCCGCCAGCCAGTGACCGGCAGATCGAATTTGCGGACCAGTCGGTCGGCGAAGGGATCGGAATCGATCCGCACCCACTGCACCGACCGCTCACTGCGCACCACCTCGACGCGGGCACCGGCGGGCACCTCGAGCCGACGGCGGCCGTCGCACAATGCCACCGCCGAGCGGCCGGCCTTGTCGACCTCCACCGCGATCCGCGAACGTGGACTGGTGACCATCGGCCGGGCGAACAGCGCGTGCGCATTGGACGGAACCACCAGGATGGCTTCGAGATCCGGCCACATCACCGGGCCGCCGGCCGAAAAGGCGTATGCGGTCGAGCCGGTGGGTGTGGAGACCAGCACACCGTCGGCGCCGAATCCCGATACCGGCCGGCCGTCGACCTCAGTGATGAGTTCCAGTACGCCCGTGCTCGACTTGTTGAGCACCGCGACCTCGTTGAGTGCCCAGCTGACCGTCGGCGGGGTCTCGGGGTGCGCGGGGTCGATCACCGCCACGTCGAGGGCCATCCGCGGTTCCACGCGGTAGTCACCGGCGATCAGTTGTGCCATCACCGCGTCGAGGCGATGGACCTCGGCCTCGGCGAGGAATCCGATGTGTCCGAGGTTGATCCCGAGAACCGGGACACCGGCGGGCTGGGTCAGCTCGGCGGCGCGCAGGAAGGTACCGTCGCCGCCGAGCACGATGGCGATCTCACTGCCTTCCGCGGAGGCCGGCAGGACCGCGGCCTCCGCGGCGTCGACGGGGTGATCGCCGAGACCGGTGTCGTGATCGATGACGCGCAGCGTGATACCGGCGGCGGCGCAGTGGTGCCCGATGGCCGCGATCGTTGTGCTCACGATCTCACGGCCGGTGTGGGCGACCACCAAGAACTCCCGGTGACCGCCGACAGACGCGGACGACGATTCCGCTGCCGATGCGTGGGCCACGTGGTTTCCCTTCGTCGGTTCGGCCGGGCATCCGCGTCTAGTGCGGACCGTCGGCGACTGCCTGCCGGATCATGGCAGCCGTGTCGGGATCGATCCCGGCACGGCTACCGACCCTATCGGTGAGCGGTGTCGTCGCGTCCGGCTGGTGGCGCAACCAGAGAAAGTATTCGACGTTGCCCGACGGGCCGGGCAGCGGGCTCGCGGTGACGCCGCGGGTGTGCAGACCCAGCGCGGCCGCGTCGGCGGCGACCTTGCTCACCGCCTCGACCCGCAGATCGGGGTCCCGTACCACGCCACCGGCACCGACCCGACTCTTGCCGACCTCGAACTGCGGTTTGATCATGGGCAGCAGGTCGGCGCCGGGTTCGGTGACGGCGACGAAGGCGGGAAGGACCAGCGACAACGAGATGAATGACAGATCGGCGACCACGAGGTCGACCGGGCCGTCGATCTGCTCGGCGCTCAGATACCGCACATTGGTGCGGTCGTGGACGTCGACCCGCTCGTCGTTGCGCAGTCGCCAGATCAGCTGGCCGTAGCCGACGTCGACCGCCACGACCTGCCGCGCCGATCGGCGCAATAGCACATCGGTGAATCCCCCGGTGGATGCGCCGGCGTCCAGGCACCGGCGACCGGCCACCGACAGACCCGCCGGCTCAAAGGCCGCCAGCGCACCGAGCAACTTGTGCGCACCTCGCGACGCCCAGTCGTCCTTGGGTCCGTCGAGGACGACGACGGGCGTGTCACGCCCGACATTGGTGGCGGGTTTCGTCGCGACCACACCGTTGACCGTGACGAGCCCCGCGTCGACAAGCTCCCGGGCCTGCTCGCGTGACCGTGCGAGGCCACGACGGACGAGTTCGGCGTCGAGCCGTGCCCGCGCGGCCACCTCAGTGCCCCCTCATCGACGGTCCACCGCCGCCAGCGCCGCGATCAATACCGCATGCGCCTGTTCAAGCAATTGCGTCTGGCGGGCGAGCGCGACGAGATCGAAGTCAGCGCCGGTCTGCGCGGTGATCTCGTCGACCGCCGCCAGCGTCTCCGCCACCCGTGTCCGAACCGATTCGGCGAGTTCGGGATCGACGGGAGCCGGGACACCCGACGCGGCTCCGGCCGCCGGGCGTGCGGCGGGCAACCGCTGCGGACCGGGACGAGGTCCCGGGATCGGGGCCGGCCGCGGGGTCGGTGACATCTCGCCCCCTTACGCCCGCAGTCCCAGGGTGTCGAGCACCTTCTGGGTCGACGGGTCGTCGCTACTGACGGTGAGCGTCCGAGGATCGACCGCACCGGCCTCAGCGAGCCGCCACACGGTGGCGGCCAGCGCCGGGAGCAGGGTGTCGGCCGCGGCGTCGCCAACCGGCCGGATACTCACCCGCTGGTTGTCGGCGGTGATCTGCCACTGCTCCTTCTCGGCGATCATCAACTCGGCGACCGGTCGCGTCAGTGCCACAAGGTCCGCAGCAACGTACGTCGGGCGCTGTTCGGTGATGGCGGCCAGCACATCGGCCGCGGTGCTGACGCCCGTGAGCACCAGCAGGCTGTCCAGGTTCACGGCGTTGGCGCCCTGGATGTCGGTGTCGAGCCGATCGCCGACCACCAGTGGCGCGCGCCCACCGCTGCGGGCGATCGCATCCGCCATGAGCGGTGCTGCCGGCTTGCCTGCGACGATCGGTTGTGCGCCGGTCGCATTGGCGACCGCGGCGACCAGGGAGCCGTTGCCCACGAGCAGACCACGCTCGGAGGGGAGTGTGGCGTCGATGTTCGTGGCGATCCAGAGAGCGCCCGCGCGGATCGCCAGGGCAGCCTCCGAGAGTTGCTCCCACGATGTCTGCGGCGAGAATCCCTGGATCACGGCGAGCGGACGGTCCGCGGCACTACGGGTGGCGGCGATACCGACCTCGCGCACCTCCTGCACCAGTCCGTCGGTGCCCAGCACCAATGCCCGGGCGCCGGGATGAAGGTGCTCGGCGAGCAACCGGGCCCCGGTCTGCGCGCTGGTGACGACCTCGTCGGCGGTGGCGGTGAAACCCAGTTCCTGCAGATGCGCGGCCACCTCGGCGGGCCGCCTGCTCGCGTTGTTGGTGACAAACACCCGTCGCGTCGACGACGCGCCCAGTGCCTCGAGCGCGCCCGGGCATGGGCTCGTACCCGCGAACACCGTTCCGTCGAGATCGAGCAGCAAGGCGTCGTAGCGGTCGGCAAGGGTCTCGATGGGCGGTTCGCCAGGCAGTTCGGTGTGCGGTTCGGTAGGCACGGCATCGGCGACGGCGGGCTCAGCCGACGGGACTTCGGCGACGGCGGGCTCGGCGGTTGTCGTCTCGGCCTCGGGCCCAGCCTCCGGTGTCGCGAGGCTGCCGGAAAGATCCTCCGACAGTTCCATCAGCCGGAATTCTGCGTCGGTGGCGTCGTCGACGTCGGCCGACGCCGCGTTCATGAACCAGATGCGGGCCTCGTCGATGCGGCCGGCCGCTGCGAGCGCCGACGCGTACGCGTAGAAGACGCGGGCCGGGGTGGTACCGGTCTGGCCGGGACGCAGGTCCTCCCGTTGGAGTGTGATCAATGCCTTCTCGGGTTCCCCGAGGTCCAGTCGCGCCCCGGCTTCGACGATGCGCATCTCGGTGGCCTCCGGCCCGGTCAGTGCCCGGCCCTCGTCCCCGCGCGCGATCTCAATCGCCCGCTCCGGACGCCCCAGACCGCGCTCGGCGTCGGCGATCAACGGAAGGAGTGCGGTATTACCGGTGATCCGACGGGCTGCTCGCAACTCACCGATGGCCTCCTGCCATTCCCCGGCGTGGTAGGCGGCAATCCCGGCGGCCTCGCGCACGACACCGACACGCAAAGCCAGGTCTCGTGCCGCGCGGGCGTGTGCCAGTGCCGTCGCGGGGTCATCGTCGAGGAGCCGGGTGACCATCACCAAATGCCGGGCCACCGCATCGGCGGTCGCCTTGTCCAGGGTGATCAGATCGCGTCGGACCTCGGTATCGAGATCCGATGCGGCAACGTCGTCCGGCAGCGGCGGGCCCGAGGGACGCGACGGTCGGCGACGGTCACGGTCGCGGTAAGTCATGACTGCCAATCTATGCGGTCGGCCGGTCCGGGCGAAAATTCCGCCATGTTCGGGTGCTGATATGGGTGTGGCCCCGGTTGCCTGCCCCCCGTGTTGGGGGGTGGTTTCCGGGGCCACTCCTTGTTGAGTTGTTGT
>JASGFO010000196.1:0-7714 GCA_047605505.1 Gordonia sp. (in: high G+C Gram-positive bacteria)
CGGGCCGGTCGACGCCGTTGGGGAAGCGGTGCATGTTGAGCGCCCGGTCGTGGAGGTAGGGGACCATGACCGGCGCGACCCGGGCGTAGTGCTCGATGAGGTCGCGCTTGGTGTGCTCGGGACGGTCGGCGGTGGCGGGGAACAGCACCTTGTCGAGGTTGGTCAGCTTGAGGACCCGACCCCCGACCTCCCACTCGCCGTTGGCACCGAGGGCGGACAGCGCCGCCATCTCGTCGGCGGTGGGGGTGTGGTCGGGCACCCGGTCAGTCTGGCCGGTCCCGCCGCCACACCCATATCTGTTGGTCACGCGAGGCGGTACACCTGGCGGGCCGTCTCACGAAAGACGTTGGCCAGCACCTGATCTCCGCCCCACGGCGCCAGCACATCGACCAGCGCACCGACGATCATGTCCATCGTGGCGTTGGGTTTGTCGATCGGCAGGTTGGAACCGAACATCACCCGCTCGGCACCGAAATGCGCCACCACATGCCGGACCAGGGGACCGATCATATGCGCCAGGGTCTCCCGGGTGCCGATGTTGCCTGCGGGCCGACGACCATACCCCAGGACCGGCAACGCCAGCCCGGACAGCTTGATCACCACATTGGGCAAGGCGGCCAGCGACGTCATCCGCTCCCGCCACAGCCGCACGATGTCGGCGCGTTCGGCCGCCGTCGTCCCGGTCCGTTGGCCGACCGGGCCGAACACGCCGACCGGGGCACCGAAGTGGTCGACGATCACCGTCGTCTCCGGATACTCGCGGGCCAGCGCGATCACCTCGTGCAGCTGATGTGAGTACACGAACACCTCGACGGCCAGGCCGCGTTCGGCGACGGCCGCCAGCCCGGTCAGATACTCCGCCGAGGCCACCATCCCATCGTCGGTGCCGCCGTCGCGGATCCGGGGATCGGGATGCCGGGTGGCCGTCGTCTGAATCCCGACGATACGGTCGCTGAGCGCCAGCCGTCGATCCAGCCGCTCGACAAAACCCTCGGCCCGCGGATCCGATCGCACCATCAACGCCCCCAGCGTCGGCGCGAGGCCGATCCCGAACGGCAACCCCAGCAGGTAGGCGATCTCGTCGACGATCTGATCGGCCGCGTCGGTGTCGGTGTAGATCGGTGGTCGCCAATAGGACTCGACGAGTACCACCGACTCCACCGGGACGCCGACGGTGCCGGCGACGGGCGCGACGTCGGCCAGATACTGGCGGGTCTCATAGGCCCGGGCCACGGTCCGCGGCGTCAGCACATACTCGCGTTCGGCCTGGGGGACGGCAACGGAGAACACCCGGTCGCCGGCCCGCGGGACAAACCGGTACAGACGCGCCGCGGGCGTCGCCGACCACGGGGTCCGCCGCGGATTCCATTGCTGGACGTGCGCGTCGACGATCCCGGGTATCAGGCCGTCAAGAGTGGTCACCGTTCCCAGGTTTCCATATCATCCGGGTCACCACATCGGGTGGTCGGAGGACCCACCACCCGTCGACAGCTCGGCACGACAAGGCAGAATGGAGGGGTCGGCCATCGTCGGGATGGCCGACCCCGCCGAACCGAATGCCCGACGACCGGAAGCGAGGTGCATCCATGGCGAGTCATTCGCGCCATGTGCTGCACCAGTTGCGGGACGTCATCAACCGCGATCCCGACCGCTTCACCAAGGACCTCTACACCCGGCTGTTCGCCATCAACCCCGATCTCCGCGAACTGTTCGGCGTGATGATGTCGCGACAGCGCGATGCCTTCTATCACGTCCTCGATCACGTCCTCGAGGCCATTCCGGCGAGCAGCGGACACACCGAGCTCGTCGAGTTCCTTGCCCAACTGGGCCGCGACCACCGCAAGTACGGCGTCCAACCCGAGCACTATCAGGTGATCTATTCCGCACTCATGGGCGAGTTCGCGCATCTGTTGGCCGACCAGTGGGACGCCGAGGCACAGCAGACCGTCTCGCAGGCGATGCTCCTGGTCACCGGGGTCATGCGGGGGGCGGCCCAATCCGCGCGCGGACCCGCCACCTGGACGGCCCGGGTGGTCGAGAAATACCGACTCACACGCGACCTCGCCGTGGTTCGCCTCGTCGCCGACGCGCCGTTGCGGTTCCACACCGGACAGTATCTGGAGACCCAGATCCCCCAGTGGCCCCGGATATGGCGCAACCTCTCGCCGGCGATCCCGCCGAACCCGCACGGCGAGCTCGAGTTTCACGTGCGTTCGGTGTCCGGCGGGACCGTGAGCACCGCGATCGTCGGGCAGACCCGGATCGGTGACATCTGGACGTTCGGCCAGTCCCACGGCACCCTGCACGTCGACCGCGACCGCGATGTCCTCATGGTCGCCGGCGGCACCGGCCTCGCCCCGCTGCGCGCCCTGCTCCTCGAGATGGCGCGGCGCGCGGACTCCCCCGCCACCCACATCTTCTACGGCACCCGGTATCCCGGGGAGCTCTACGACCTGCCCGTCCTGCAGCGTCTCGCGTCGACCAACCCGTGGCTGACGATCACCGCGGTCAGCGAGGAGACCACCGACCCGTGGTGGCTCGACGCGCGGGCCACCCCGCAGCAGCTCGGCATCACCCACCGGATCGGCCGGCTCGATGAGGTGATCACCGCCGACGCCGACCGCTTCGGCGATCACCAATCCCTGATCGCCGGCTCACCGGCGATGGTGGAGACCACCCGACGTCGCCTCATCATCGCCGGCGTCCGGGCGAGCCTGATGCAGCACGACCCGATGTAGCGGGATGTAGCGCGCCCTACTCGGCGGCCGGAACCGTCACGGTCTCGGTGACGGTGACGCCGGGTCCCGGGACGGTGACCGTCACCGGTGGCACGGATTCGACGACGGTGTTGTTCAGCGTCTCGGTGACCGTCCGGGTGACGACCTGCCGTTCGGTCTCCCGCTCGGTCTGCGTCTGCGTCTCCGGCGTCATCGTGACGGTGACCACGTTCTCTTCGGTGACGGTCGCGGTGACCACCCGCCGCCCGGTGGTGATCTCGGTGCTGGTCCCCGGCACCGTGACCGTCGACGTGACCGCCGACGCGGTGGTCCCCGAATCCCGTGCGGCCAGCAGCGCCAGCGCCACGGTCGCGAAGAACAGGGCGGCCAGCGCGGCGGCACCGCCGATGAGCCACCAGCGCAGGCCGGGCTTCGGACGGGCCGGGGCAGTCGCCGCGGTCAGCACCGTCGCCGCCATCGGGACGTCGGCCGCCGGTGACGGGGATGCTGCCGTGAACGGCAGCTGTCGGGTCTCACCGGAGAGCACGTCGATGGCGCCCTGTGCGAGGGCGAACACCGGCGACGCCGACGCAATCGCCTGCCGCCCCGTCGCCGCCGCGACCGCGGCGAGCACCTCGGGGGAGGCGGCGCCCGATCCGAGGCACAGCACCGTCGACGCCGACGCCGCAGCAGGCAATGCCGACACCGTGGTGGCCAGGTCGCTCGCCCCGGCCGCCTCGGTCACCGGCGCCGACCGCTCACCGGGCAGTCGGCCGACGTCACAGATCGCCCCGGTCGCGGCGTCGACGATGGCCACCGATCGGTCCGCCACCACCCCGCCCTGATCGAGCGCGACCACCGCGACCATCCCGGTGGCCTCGCGGCGGGCCACCTCGGCGAGTGCGACGGGCTCGTCGACGAGGGCCATCGACGACATCCACGCCGGCGCGTCGGCGGCGGCCGCAGCCGCCTCGAGGCCGGCACGGACGTCCGCCCGGGCGCAGGTCGCGATGACCTGGTCGATCGCAAAGGGCGCCGAGGTGATGAGCTCGGCGAATCCGGCCACGACTGCCGTCGGCGTGACCGCCGACAGTTCGACGAGATTGCTGGCGACGATCTCGCCGGTGGCGTCCCGCACGACGGTGGCGATCTCGTTGCCCACCACCGAGGCGCCCAGGACCGCGGGTTCGACGATCGCAAGCTCAAACGGAGCGCTCACCCCGGCCTCCTCTGTGTGAAATCGTTGGTCCCGACGGCAATCCGCGGGGAGCGCGGATCCCGGTGCGGGGCAGACGCCACATGGTAACGCCGCTGGGCGGGAGTGGGTTCGGTTGCACCGGCCCAGCCGTCAGGTCTCGCCGCGCCGGCGCCGCGGCTGCCAGACGACGAGTGCACTGGTCCGCGGCACCGGGACGAGTTCACCGCCACGGCGTGACCGCTGTTCGGCGAGCTCCCGCTGGAGCTCGCCGATGCGCTGCTGGAGGGCCTCGACCTGGTTGGTCAGCTCGATGATCCGCTTCACGCCGGCCAGGTTGACGCCCTCCTCCTGCGAGAGCCGTTGGATCTCCCGCAGCACCTCGACGTCCCGCGAGGAATACCGGCGCCCGCCGCCGCTGGTGCGTTGCGGGGTGACCAGCCCGAGGCGGTCGTAGGTGCGCAGGGTCTGCGCATGCATCCCGGCCAGCTGCGCCGCCACCGAGATCATGAAGGTCGCCTCGAACGCGGCGCCGTCACCGGTGCCGGCGCCCCCCGACTGTTGCCCGTCGTTCATGGCTCACCGCCCCCATCCTGCCCGGGGATCGAATCCGGCCGCGCGCTCGGCCTCGGCATAGGAGCGCATCGCCTCGACCGCCTCGTCGTCGAGGGTGCGCGGCACCTCGACCTTGACGGTTACCAGCAGGTCCCCGGCACCACCGGCCCGCTTGGGGACACCGCGTCCGCGGACCCGCAAGGTGCGTCCATCGCTGGTGTTCGGCGGAATCTTGACGCCCACCGAGCCGTCCAGCGTCGGAACGGACACCGTCGCCCCGAGCACCAGCTCGGAAATGCTCACCGGCAGTTGGACCCGAAGGTCGTGGCCGCTGCGGGTGAAGACCTTGTCCGGGCTGACGTGCACGACGACGTAGAGGTCACCCGACGGCGCGCCGCGCCGACCGGCCTCGCCCTGACCGGCGAGCCGGATCCGCTGTCCGTCCTCGACCCCGGCCGGGATCCGGACGTTGATGGTGCGGGCCCGGACCCGGACGCCGGTGCCATCGCAGTCGGCGCACGGATCGTCGATGCGCGACCCGGTGCCCTGGCAGTCCTGGCAGGGTTCGCTGAACCCGAACGCACCCTGATTGCGGCTGACGAACCCCGAGCCGTTGCAGGACGGACACACCCGCGGGCTGGTGCCCGGCTTGGCGCCGCTGCCGTGGCAGGTGGTGCACGGCGCGGGACTGGTGATCTGCAGACCGACCGTCGTGCCGAGCGCCGCCTCCGAGAAGGACAGCGTGGTCTCGGTCTCGAGATCGTTGCCGCGCCGGGGACGGGTGGCCGTCGAGGTCCGCGGCCGGCTTCCGCCGCCGCCGAACAGACCGCCGAACAGGTCGCTCAGCCCGCCGGCGCCTTCGCCTGCGCCACTCCCGAAGAGGTCGCCGATATTGAAGTCGGCACCGGTGTCGGTGGAGTAGCGCGTGCCACCGCCGCCCGGGAAACCGCCGGGGAATCCGTTGCCGCCGCCCCGGAACCGGCCGCCCGCGAACATGGCGCGGGTCTCGTCGTAATCTTTGCGCCTGTCCGTGTCGGCGAGCACGCTGTGGGCTTCGGACACCCGCTTGAATCGCTCTTCGGCCTCCGTGTCCCCGGGATTGGCGTCGGGGTGCAGCTCGCGCGCGAGCTTGCGGTAGGCCTTCTTGATCTCTTCAGACGAAGCATCAGAAGCAACGCCCAGGTCCTTGTAGAAGTCGCGTTCGAGCCATTCTCGTTGTGGGGCCACCAGACGTCACCTCCTTCGTGGAAAGTCTTCGATGCAGTTGTTGCGGTACTGCTGTTGATGCCCTGTCCGGTGACGCGTGCCCGCCGCACGAGCGGGGCACGCGTCACCGGGTGCACGGGTGCTGACGATTCTCACACACCGTCGCCGGAGTCATCGGTGTCGACCGTGTCGGCAGCCGGAGCGGGATCCGTGACGGTGACCATCGCGGTACGAATCACCTTGTCGCCCAACCGGTATCCGGCCCGGTACACCTGGCCGATCACCGGCTCGGCGCCGGTGCCGTCGTGCTGGACGGCCTCGTGCAGATCCGGGGCGAAGACGTCGCCGGGTTCGCCGAACTTGACCAGGCCCTCACTCTCGAGGGTACCGGCGAGTTTGTCGGCGACCGCACGCAGCGGCCCCGACTCGAGGTCGCCGTGCGCACGCGCCCGGTCGAGATCGTCGATCACCGGCAGCAGCTTCTCGATCAGGATCTGTTTGCCGTAGGCCACCCGGCCCTGCTTCTCCTCCTCGGTGCGCCGTTTGTAGTTCGCGAACTGGGCGCGCTCCCGCTGCAGGGCCGCGGTGAGCTCGGCGACCTCGTCGTTCTCGGGTTCCGGCGCGGGCACCGGCTCGGGCGCGGGCACCGGCTCGGACTCGACGGTCTCCGCGGCCGGCTCCGCGGCAGCGGTCACCTCCGGTTCGGTTGCGAATTCGGTCTCGGTCCCGGATTCCGGTGCCCCATCCCCGACGGGGGCGTCGACACCGGTGTCCGGAGCACTGTCGGTCACTTCGTCTCTCCCGGCTCGTCGACCACCTCGGCGTCGACGACGTCGGAATCGGCCTCGGTGGCCGATCCGGTGGCCGCCCCGGCACCGTCTGCCGACTCGGCGGCCGACGCCGCGTAGATGGCCTGCCCCATCGCCTGCGACTCGGTGGACAGCTTCTCGATCGCGGTCTTGATCGCGGCGATGTCGCTGCCCTTGAGCGCCTCGTTCGCCTCGGTGATCGCGGCCTGCACCTTCTCCTTGACCTCACCGGGCACCTTGTCGGCGTTGTCGGCGAGGAACTTCTCGGTGTGGTGGACCAGCGATTCGGCCTGGTTGCGGGTCTCGGCCTCCTCGCGCCGCACACGGTCTTCTTCCGCATGGGCCTCGGCGTCCTTGATCATCCGGTCGATCTCGTCCTTGCTCAGACCGGAACCGTCCTGGATGCGGATCGAGTTCTCCTTGCCGGTGCCCTTGTCCTTGGCGGTGACGTGCACGATGCCGTTGGCGTCGATGTCGAAGGTCACCTCGATCTGCGGGACACCCTGCGGGGCCGGTGCGATGCCGCCGAGCTCGAAGCTGCCGAGCAGCTTGTTGTTCGACGCGATCTCGCGCTCACCCTGGTAGACCTGGATCTGCACCGAGGGCTGGTTGTCCTCGGCCGTCGTGTAGGTCTCGCTCCGCTTGGTCGGGATCGTGGTGTTGCGCTCGATCAGCTTGTGCATCACCCCGCCCTTGGTCTCGATGCCCAGGCTCAGCGGGGTCACGTCGAGCAGCAGCACGTCCTTGACCTCGCCGCGCAGCACGCCGGCCTGCAGGGCCGCACCAACCGCGACGACCTCGTCGGGGTTGACGCCCTTGTTGGGCTCCCGCCCACCGGTCAGCTCCTTGACCAGCTCACTGACCGCGGGCATCCGGGTCGAGCCGCCGACGAGGACCACATGGTCGATGTCGGAGACCGAGATCCCGGCATCGGAGACGACCGCCCGGAACGGGGCGCGCGTACGCTCGAGCAGATCCGAGGTGATCTTCTGGAACTCGCTGCGCGAGAGCTGCTCGTCGAGGAACAGCGGATTCTTCTCGGCGTCGACGGTGATGTAGGGCAGGTTGATCGAGGTCGACTGCGACGCCGACAGTTCGATCTTGGCCTTCTCGGCGGCCTCACGCAGCCGCTGCATGGCCATCTTGTCCTTGGTCAGGTCGATGCCCGAGGACGTCTTGAACTTCTCCACGAGCCAGTCGACGATCCGCTGATCCCAGTCGTCGCCGCCGAG
>JASGFO010000197.1:0-7689 GCA_047605505.1 Gordonia sp. (in: high G+C Gram-positive bacteria)
CCGGGCGAGCTGCTGCTCGTTGCACCACGAACGACGTGCGTTCGACTGCAGGACGAACGCCGCGGACAGTGCGGCCGCCATCGCCGCCACCGCGGCCGCGAGGTCGAAGAACACCGACGCGCCGAGCGGCCGTGCGGCCAGCTCGGCGGCCGAGAGGGCCGCCAATCCCCCGAGCGACGTCGTGACCAGGACCGAGGTGCGCAACTGCGCGGCGACCAGCCCGGTGAGAACGGCCATCGGACCGACGAAGGGCATCGCCACGGCGCCGTCGTCGAAGCCGACCAGCCGGATCGCCTCCAGCACGCCTGAACAGAACAGGACCATCATGGCGTATATCGCCGTCGCCAACACATCGGTCCGCGGGCCGACCATCGAGGCGATCGCCATCAGGATTCCCAGCAGGAGCCCGCCCACGCAGAACCCCTCGGGCAGACCGGTCACGCTGCCGGCGAGGTGGAGGATCTGGTGGCCGAGGACCACCATCAGACAGACACCGATCGCGCCGGCGGTCTCGGCCCGTGTTCGGCGCGCCGACGGCGCGATGCTCTCCCGGAAGGCACGCTCATCGAAGGCGCGCTCGTCGAATGTCCGCATATCGACGCCGCACAGTGCAGGACACGGCCCGACGAGGTCAGGTTCGGCCCGCATCGTCGAACGCTACCACCTTCCCTCGATACGCGTGATCTGCGTAACACAGCTTCAACCACAGATGCTACCGCAGGGAGAGGACCATCCCGGCCGGCGTGGATTCGCGGACGCGACGCCAACCGCCGCACGGTGGGTAGACGATCAGCCACACCATGTAGCTTCTCTGAACATTAGATGCAAATAATATCGCTTGTTCTTCACAGAAGGCGGTCCGACGATGGTCGGCATGACCACTCGTGATCGCCTCCTCGGACTGACCGTCGCCGTGCTGTGGGGACTCAACTTCATCGCGATCAGGATGGGACTGGATCATTTCCCGCCGTTCTTGTTCGCCGCGCTCCGGTTCGGGGTGATGGCGGTGCCGGTCATGCTGCTGGTGCGGTTCCCCCGGGTCCGCCTGGGCTGGTTCCTGCTGTACGCCTGCGGCTTCGGCATCGGGCAGTTCGCGTTCCTGTTTCTCGCCATGAACCTCGGTATGCCGACCGGACTCGCGTCGCTCGTGCTGCAGACCTCGGCCCCGTTCACCGTGCTCCTCGGTGTGCTGTTCATGCGCGAAAAACTCGTTCTCGCACAGCTTCTCGGCATTGTCGTGGCGGTCGGCGGGATTGTGGTGATCGGCGTCGACCGAGCGTCGCACAGCGCTGTCGGGATCGGGATCGTGGTGCCGATGGCGTTGACCGTGCTCGCGGGACTGTCCTGGGCGTTCGGCAATATCGGCAGCCGGCGCTCCCAGCCCGACGACGCGCTGCGCATGACGCTGTGGATGTCGGCGATCCCGCCGGTCCCGTTCCTGGCACTGAGCCTCGCCGTCGAGGGGCCGGCCGCGGACTGGGACGCACTGAGCACCCTCGGGTCGTCGTCGGGTCTGCTCGCCCTCGCCGGACTGGCCTACGTCGTGGTGCTCGGCACCATCGCCGGCTCGGGTCTGTGGACGTCGCTGATGAAGCGCTACGAGGCCAGCCGGGTGGCGCCGCTCTCCTTGCTGGTGCCCGTCGTCGGGATCAGCGCGGCCTGGGCCTTCCTCGGCGAGGCACCCCGCTGGGCCGAGATCGCCGGGGCCGCGCTGGTGATCGTCGGATGCGCGGCCGGTGTGCTGGCGGCGCCGCGGTCCCACCCGATCCCGCCGCTCAGCTCAACCGGGCGATCTCTGCCTCCAGATTCGCCCGCGCCGACGCCTCCCACCGCGCCCGCGCGGTCGGGGTGACGTAGAGGTGCTCGTGAGAGAGCAACTCGCGCAAGATCTTCGCGCGTCCGCGCCGATAAAGTGGGCCGGGGATCCGACGGTACTCGGCGCGGACCGCCTCCGTGTACTCGCGATAGCGCCGCGGGGAGGTGCCCAGCACCCAGAGGTCGGCGTCGGAGAGCGCCGCGCCGTTGCGATCGCCCGGCGCCACCTCATGGGTGCGGGTCAGTTCCACCAGCCGGACCACCTCGTCGACGTCGGGATCACCGGCGCCCAGCAGCGTCGCCGCCAGCTCCGCCGATCGCCCCTCGTTGTCCGTCCCGAACACCTCGTAGATCGCGTCGTGAAACCACACCGCGAGTACCACGGGGCGCTCGGCGAACGGCTCGCCGGCGTCGGCCAGGACCTCGAGCGCGGCGAGCATCTCGTCGCGGTGGCGGGCCGTGTGATGGTGGCGGTGCGGCTCGTTCCACCGGGCGTCGAGATCGACGCGTAGTTTCTCCGGAAGCTCCGACCACAGCCGCACGACGCCTCCTCGCCGGTTACCCGAGAACCTTGGTCACGACCGCGTGCATACGCGAGACAGCTTGCCCCGCAGAGGGACTGAAACCCACCATGTTCACGAACCCATGGATCAGGCCGCCCTCCCGCTGGACCGTCACCGAAACCCCGGCGGCCGACAGCGCATCGGCGTAGGCGATGCCCTGATCACGCAGCGGATCGAACCCGGCGACGACGACGTGCGCGGGCGGCTGACCGGCGAGATCGGTCGCCCGCAACGGCGAGATCCGCGGATCGGCGCGGTCCACACCGTCAGGGACATAGGCGTCGATGAACTCGCGGACCCGCTCGCGAGTCAGGAAATGCCCGGTGGCGAACTCGTCGAGCGAACCGCCCGACGCCAGCACGTCGGTCACCGGATAGATCAGTAACTGCAGTGCCGGCGTCACCGACTCACCGCGCACGAGTTGCGCGACGACGGTCGCAAGATTGGCGCCCGCACTGTCACCGGCGACGACGAGGCGGTCGGTGCGGACACCCCAGCGCGGCGCGTGGGCGACCGCGAACCGCCAGGCGGCCAGCGCGTCGTCGACGGCGGCCGGGAACACGTGCTCGGGCGCGAGCCGGTAGTCCACCGAGAGCACGTCGGCGCCGGTGTCGATCGCGAGGCGCGCGACGTAGGCATCGTGGCTGACCCGACTGCCCAGGGCGAATCCACCGCCGTGGAAGTACACGATCAGCCCGGTCGTGACCACCTCGGCACGATAGCGGGTCGCCGGGATCTCACCGCTCGGGCTGCCGATGACCAGATCTTCGACCACGGCCAGCGGCGGCGTCTTCTCCGCGATCATCATCGAGTTGACCTCGAGCATCTTGCGAGCCCGCGGAACCGACGTCGCGAGGTTCATCTCGCCACCCGGCAACACCGCCATCGCATGTCCGGCCAGCGACATCTCCGGTGCGATGTGTTCGCCGTCGGCATTCACCGGGCAGAAGCGGGAGACCCCGTCCGGGAGCCCGGCGGGCACCCGTCCGAGCGCCCGCATCATGCCGCGGACCGGTCGGAGCGGGAGGGGAAGCGACTTGGTGGTGGCCCTGCTCACGGCCGCAACCCTACTCGGCCGCCCCGCGGCACCGTCGGCGGCGCTGTGTCAGACTCGAGGCCATGCCCGACCGCGCCACCGCCACCGCGACCCGCGTCCCGCTCCGTACCTCGTTGGCCCTCGCGGCCGCGGCGTCGGCCCGCTGGGCCTCCCGCACCGCAGGCCGCGGGAAGGGTTCGATGATCGGCGGGTTGGTGGCGGAGAAGATCGATCCGCAAATCATGTCGCGGCTGGCGGCGGGGAAGCGGACCGCGCTGATCACCGGCACCAACGGGAAGTCGACGACCACCCGGATGACCGCCGCGGCGCTGGCCGGGCTCGGCGAGGTCGCCACCCAGGCCGACGGCGCCAACATGGACGCCGGCATCATCGCGACGCTCTCGCTGCAGCGGTCGGCGCCGGTGTGCGCGCTGGAGGTCGACGAGCTCCACGTCCCGCATGTCGCCGACGCCACCGACCCCGAGGTGCTGGTGATGCTCAATCTCTCCCGTGATCAGCTCGACCGCGTCGGCGAGATCAACATGATCGAGCGCAGGCTGCGGGAGGGAATCGGCCGGCATCCCCGCACCACCGTCGTCGCCAACTGCGACGACGTCCTGGTCACCTCCGCCGCCTTCGACGCCCCGTCGGTGATCTGGGTGGCTGCGGGAGCGAGCTGGGTGGGTGACTCGGTGAGCTGTCCACGCACCGGCGAGCCGATCATCCGCGGCGAGCACGGCTGGCGCAGCACCGGCGACGAGAACTTCTCCCGCCCTACCCCGGCCTGGTGGTTCGACGACGAGAACATCTACGGCCCAGACGGTTTCGTGGCCCCCATGGAGTTGGCGGTGCCCGGCACGGCCAACCGGGGCAATGCCACCCAGGCGGTCGCGGCGGCGGTAGCGATGGGCGCCGACCCGGCCGCCGCCGTCGCCGCCGTCGCGACCGTCGGTGAGGTGGCCGGACGGTACGGCGTGCAGCAGATCGGCAATCACTCGGTGCGCACGCTGCTCGCCAAGAATCCGGCCGGCTGGCAAGAGGCACTGTCGATGATCGACCAGGACGCCGACGGCCTGGTCATCGCGGTGAACGGCCAGGTGCCCGACGGGGAGGATCTGTCCTGGCTGTGGGACGTGCGGTTCGAGGCATTCGAGACGATGACGGTGGTCGCGGCCGGCGAGCGCGCCGCGGATCTCTCGGTGCGGCTGCTCTACGCCGGCGCCGAGCACACCACCATCGCCGATCCGATGGCCGCGATCGCCGCGTGCCCACCGGGCCGTGTTGAGGTGCTGGCGAACTACACCGCATTCCGCGACCTCGGCGTCGCGATGGAAAGGGCTGCCCGATGAGCGAATCGACCCTCCGGATCGGCCTCGTGCTGCCCGACGTGATGGGCACCTACGGTGACGGCGGCAATGCGCTGGTGCTGCGGCAGCGCGCGCGGATGCGGGGGATCGACGCCGAGATCATCTCGATCACCCTCGACGACGAGGTGCCCGATTCCCTCGACGTCTACACCCTCGGCGGTGCCGAGGACTACGCGCAGCGGCTGGCCACCCGCCATCTGACGCGCTACCCGGGATTGCAGCGGGCCGCCGCGGCCGGGCGGCCGGTACTCGCGATCTGCGCGGCGATCCAGGTGCTCGGGCACTGGTATGAGACCTCGGCCGGTGAACGCGTCGACGGGATCTCACTGTTCGATCTGACCACTTCCCCCCAGGCCACCCGCAGTATCGGCGAACTCGTCACCGACCCCGTGCTCGACGGTCTCACCGCGCCGCTCACCGGTTTCGAGAACCACCGTGGCGGAAGCGCACTCGGCGCCGACGCCGCGCCGCTGGCCAAGGTCCGTCACGGTGTGGGCAACGGGGTCGGTGACGGCACCGAGGGAGTCGTCGCGGGCTCGGTGATCGGGACGTATATGCACGGTCCGGCCCTGGCCCGTAACCCGGAGCTGGCCGATCTGCTCCTGGCGCGCGCCCTGGGCACCGATTCGCTTGCGCCGCTGGACCTTCCTGATGTGGATCGGTTGCGCACCGAGCGCCTGACCGCGGGCCGACGGCGCGCCTGAGTGCACCGGCATTCTCGTCGGACATCGCGGCCCGCCCAGTAGCCCGGCACCCCGTACCCATGGCCAGGCTCAGTGCCGGTCGAGCACCGTGCACCGTTCCCGCGTGCGGTCGATCGCAAACCAGCCGCGCTCGAACTGCTGCCAACGCCGCAGATGTTCGCGGACTCCCTCGCCGTCTCGAGCGACGGCGCGCTCGAGCCGTTCGGCCTGCGGCCCGCCGTCGAGCCACAACGCCCAGGTCAGCCGCTCCGCCACCGAACGGCGCGCCGCCGACACCCCCTCGACGATGAGCAGCGGCTGCCAGCGCACCCACACTCGGCTGCCTGGTTCGGGAATCCCGTCCACCCACACACGCGGGCGATAACGATAGTCGCGGTGACGGGCGAAGGCGTGCAGCACATCGGCCTCCAGCTCCGGCCACCACGCAACCGGATTGTCCCAGGTGGCGAAGTCGTCGGTCCGCACCAGCACCGCGCCGGTCCCGCGCGCGGCGAGCTTGGCCATCAGCACGTCGGCGACGGTCGACTTGCCCGAACCCGACGGCCCGTCGATCGCGACGATCCCCGAGGTCATCTCCGCGGCCAGCTCGTCGAGTCGGGCGTCGACGGCAGGCGCGAGCGCCATGGACATCGACCCCACCTCAGACCAGCACACGCCGGCCGGACAGCGCACGGCCCAGCGTGACCTCGTCGGCGAACTCCAGATCGCCGCCCATCGGCAGACCCGACGCCAACCGGGTCACCGACAACCCGGGAAAGTCCTTGAGCATCCGCTGCAGATAGGCCGCGGTGGCCTCCCCCTGGGTGTTGGGGTCGGTTGCGACGATGATCTCGCTGACCTGATAGCCCTGTTCACTGCCGGCCAGCCGGCGCACCAGTTCCCGGATCCGCAGCTGATCCGGGCCGATCCCCGAGAGCGGGTCGAGGGCCCCGCCCAGCACGTGATAGCGCCCCCGGAACTCCTTGGTCCGCTCGACCGCGACGACGTCCTTGGGCTCCTCGACCACGCAGATGACCGTGGCATCGCGGCCCGGGTCCGAACAGATCCGGCACACCTCCTTGGCCGAGACATTGCCGCACTCGGCGCAGAAGGTGACGTCATCGCGCACCCCGACGAGCGCCGCGATCAACCGGTCGATCTCCGAGTTCTCACCACCGAGCATTGCAAAGGCAATGCGCTGGGCACCTTTGGGTCCGAGCCCCGGCAGCTTGGCCAGCTCGTCGATCAGATCCTGGATCGGTCCCTCGTACATGGTGCCGATCAGCCCAGGCCGGGCAGACCACCCAGGCCACCGGCCAGTGGTCCCATCTTCTCGCCGGCGAGTTCCGCACGCTTGTGGGAAAGATCCGCGAGCGCACCCAGCAGCAGATCCTGCAGGGTCTCGACATCCTCGGGATCGACAACCTTGGGGTCGATCGTCACCGCGGTCACCTCACCGGTGCCATTGCCGGTGACGGTGACCAGGCCATTGCCTGCGGATCCGGTCACCTCGGCCGCGGCGATCTCGTTCTGCGCGTCGAGCAGCTTCTGCTGCATCTGCTGGGCCTGGGCGAGCAGACCGGCCATCGGGTTGTCACCGCCGGCACCGCCACCGAACAGCGCACTGGGGTCGAAAGGTTGAGTCACGGGGTCCAGGGTAGTCCTGCCACCTCCCCCGTCGCTGCGCTCGCCCCTGCCGCCTTCCCCCGTCGCTGCGCTCGCCCCCGTCAGCGCAGCAGGCGATCGACATGCGCGACGATGTCGTCGACGCTCTCCTCACCCACCGGGGTGATCTCGAACGACAGCTCGGCGTCACCGAACAACCGGCCGGCCCGGTGGGTGAGCGCAAACTCGAGCCGATTGCCATCGACCCGCCGCCAGTCGAGGATCGCACCGAAGATGGGCGCGCTGGCGCCGGTGCTGATGCAGTAGCGGTCGGCGTTGGGGCCGCCGGTCAGATCTCGCTGGATCTGGAAGCATGCCAGCGACTCATCGTCGATGAACACCACAGCCTCACAGCCCAGATCGGGATGCCGCTCATAGGACGCGCGGATGGTCACGGGTGCGAGCCTAGCCGTTCACCGGCGCGTACGTCATCGGTGCGGTCGCACATACAGGCACAGCGGAACTCCATCGCAATAGTTGTCGTGGCACACCGCTGTCGCTGTACCTAGGGCGTGTCTCCCAATCCTTCTGCGTGGGATTGGTGGTTCCGCTGTGCGGCC
>JASGFO010000198.1:0-7681 GCA_047605505.1 Gordonia sp. (in: high G+C Gram-positive bacteria)
CCAGGACCAGCAGCTGCGCCATGACGTCGTTGGCGACGGTCTGGTCGATCGGCGTACCGACGAACACGATGCGCTCCTCGAACAGCTTGGCGTACGGGTCGTACTGCCGCTGCCCGTTGGGGGTGTGCTCGATGAACTGCGGGAGGATGTAGCGCGCCTGGATGTTCTTCAGCGCCAGCGCCGACGCGGGAATCCCGGCGGCCACGTCGGCCGGCAGGTCGGAGAATGCGGTGTTGGTCATGGTCTGCTCCGTAGCGGTAGAGGATCGAAGAGGTGGTCTGCGGGTGGGAGACACGACCTAGGAGACGGCGGCCGGGCGCGTGATCACGTGATCGACGAGCCCGTACTCCTTGGCCTCTTCCGCGGTGAACCACTTGTCGCGGTCGGCGTCGGCCTCGATCTTCTCCAGCGGCTGCCCGGAGAACTCGGCGTTGAGCCGGTTCATCTCCCGCTTGGTCGCGGCGAACTGCTCGGCCTGGATGGCGATGTCGGCGGCGGTGCCACCGATGCCGGCCGACGGCTGGTGCATCATGATCCGCGCATGCGGCAGCGCATGCCGCTTGCCCTTGGCGCCGGCCGCGAGGAGGAACTGCCCCATCGACGCGGCCATCCCCATGGCGTAGGTCGCGACGTCGCAGGGCGCAAGCTGCATGGTGTCGAAGATCGCCATGCCTGCGGTGACCGAACCCCCGGGCGAGTTGATGTAGAGGTTGATGTCCTTGGTCGGATCCTCCGCGGCGAGCAACAGGATCTGGGCGCACAGCCGGTTGGCGATGTCGTCGTCGACCTGAGTGCCCAGGAAGATGATGCGCTCCCGCAACAGACGCTCGAACACCGAGTCGGTGAGATTCAGTCCGGCGACTCCGGAGCTCATCGAAGGGGTGTGCATGGTCGGATTGCTCACTGTTCCTACCTCTGTCCGTCGTGTGCGGGTCCCGCGGGCCCGCACCTGATCCTCGGCGCGATCTCCCCTGCCGGGATGATCGCGCCGTCCGGCGCCGACCCTGGGCGGAGTCGACGCGCTTCGTCCACCGACAGTAACCAATCCCGGACCCCCGGCACCCCACCCCACACCGCTCTTCGCTTACAGCAGAACGGCCCAGATCGACCGACGGCCGGCGCCGACGCGCATACCAGGACAGCCGCCCGGCCGGTGACGGCGCGGGCGGCTGGGCGGGGTACCTGGTCGGGGCCCCGGCAGACGACGGGGATCAGGCGTCGGTGCTCGCCGGTGCGGCAGCCACGGGCTCGTCGGCGGCCTCGTCGGATTCGGTCTCGGCCTCGTCGGATTCGGTCTCCTGATCGTCCTCATCGAGGCCGAAGAGCTCGGTGGTGTCCACGACGTTGCCGTCGGTGTCGGTCACCGACACCAGCGCCGCGATGCCGGTCAGCGCCTTGCCCCGGCGGACGTCGGCGAAGACCGCACCCACCTGGTTGGCCTGGGTGAGCTGCGAGATGAACTCCTGCGGCGGCATGCCGTAACGCTGTGCGGCCAGCATGATCTGCTGGGTGAACTCGTCCTGGCCGACCTGGGTCTCCTGCTGCTCGGCGATCGCGTCGAGCAGCAGTTCGCTGCGGACCGACTTCTCGGCGGTCTCGCGCGCCTGCGCCTCGAACTCGGCGCGGCTGGTGCCCTGCGCCTCCAAGAGCTGCTCGAAGAGCGCCTCGTCGTGGCCGATGCTGTGCATCATCTGCTCCAGCTGCGAATCGACCTCGGCCTGCACGACCGTCTCCGGCAGCGGGATCTCGACGATCGCCAGCAGCTTCTCCAGGACGGCGTCACGGATCGCGCTCGCCCGTTCGGCATCCTTGGACTGCGCCACCCGCTCGACGATCGACTGCCGCAGCTCGTCGACGGTGTCGAACTCACTCGCCAGCTGGGCGAACTCGTCGTCGAGCTCGGGCAGCTCGCGCACCTTCACCGAGTTGACGGTCACCGTGACCTGCGCTTCCTCGCCGGCATGGTCACCGGCGACGAGCGTGGTGGTGAACACGGCGGACTCACCGGCCTTGAGGCCGACGAGGGCCTCGTCGAGTCCGTCGACGAGGTCACCGGAGCCCACCTCGTGCGCGAGGCCTTCGGTGGAGGCCTCTTCAACGGCCTCGCCGTCGACGCTGGCCGACAGATCGATCGAGACCGTGTCGCCGGTCTCGGCCCCGCGGTCGACGCCGGAGAGGGTGCCGAAACGGGCGCGGAGCGCCTCGATCTGCTCCTCGACGGCCTCATCATCGGACTTGGGCGGCTCGACCTCGACGGTCAGCGTCGCGTAGTCGGGCAGCTCGATCTCGGGCCGCACGTCGACCTCGGCGGTGAAATTGACCGCCTCGCCGTAGGTGAGCTCGTCGATGTCGATCTCCGGCTGACCGAGTGCCTTGACCTCGGTCTCGGTGACCGCCTGTGTGTACTTGGCGGGCAAGGCGTCGTTGACCACCTGCGCCAGGATCGAGTCACGGCCGACGCGGGCCTCGATCAGCTTGGCCGGCGCCTTGCCGGGCCGGAAACCGGGGATGCGGATCTGCTGTGCGAGCGTCCGGTACGCCCGCTCGAAATCGTCCGAGAACTCCTCGAACGGCACTTCCACGTTGATCTTGACCCGGGTCGGGCCCAGCTGTTCGACGGTGCTCTTCACGCCTGACTGCTCCTTAGCATGTCTTCCTTGACGCCGATGTCCTTGTTGACGCCATATGTATGTCTCGTTCACGCCACGACGACCACATTGGGGTCACCCAGTGAGTCGGGATGACAGGATTTGAACCTGCGACCCTCCGCTCCCAAAGCGGATGCGCTACCAAGCTGCGCCACATCCCGTGACCGGTGCCACGACCTGAGATCCGCACACCGGGCCGACATGAGATCTTACGTGTCCTGACCGATCCCGCGAAAACGGGTACACGGTGCCAATGCGCCCGCGGTGGCCGATTTCGGTTACGCCCGGCCCTCGGGGTACAGTCGCTGGCGCAGGATCGCGCCGACGTTCGGTCGGCGGTCCGCAGCACGCGGGTGTAGCTCAATGGTAGAGCCCTAGTCTTCCAAACTAGCTACGCGGGTTCGATTCCCGTCACCCGCTCCACAGTGACCCAACCGCCCGAGCCTCTCCTCGGGTTCGGTGATCTAGGTCACCACAGGCGTAGACTGGCGCCATGTCCACCAGTTACCTCAAGAGTCGGCGCAAGTGCCCGTCATGCGGCGCCACTCTGCATGTCCGCAAAGATGTCGTGGAGTCCGCGGGCGGCGTAGGGCGCGTCGATGCCGTGCTCGTGTGCCGCGACGAGGCTTGCGGCGAGCCCGCACGCCACCTCGGCACCGAGTATCTACAATCGGCCTGACGGCACATCATCGGGCACGTGTCGTTCGTCACACGGCATGGCCGCCGACCCGTCCCACCACGGGTTTCGACGAAATCCGGTGCGCGCGACACGATTGCCGCCGCACCATTTTGTCGGTTGCTTTGAACCGATGGCAACAGTTGTGTAACGATAGGTCTGCCTTCCACCGGGGGGAAGGTCTGGAGTATTCGACTACGCAAAGGTTCAAACCCAGTGCTGAACACCAATCCTTCACACCGCCGCCATCGTGGCGTCAGCCGTCTGGTTGCCGTCGTGATCGGCGTGATCGCCATGGCGCTCGCGCTTCCGGGCCTTGCCCAGGCCGCTCCTGTGACCATCATTCCGGGCCTGCCGCCCGTCGAGGTTCCCGGCTTGCCGACTCAGTCGACGCCGCGGACCACCACGCCGGAGACCACCACCGAGACCACGCCGGCCGACCCGGCGATGCCGAATGTGGAGACCACCACCGGCTACATCGCGTTGGCCCAGGACTCCACGCACACCATCACCTGGTGGCGCAACGGACGCGTCGTCAGCCGGATGCCGATCTCCATGGGGTCCAACGAGCATCCGACCCCGAACGGCGTGTATCACACCAAGGAGAAGAACCGTGACATGATCATGGACTCCTCCACCTACGGTGTTCCGGTCGATTCGGCCGAGGGTTACCGCACCTACGTCGAGTACGCGACCCGGCTGTCGATGGACGGTATCTTCATCCACGCCGCACCGTGGTCGGTGGCACAGCAGGGCGTGAGCAACGTCAGCCACGGCTGCATCAACGTGAGCACCCCCAACGGCAAGTGGGTCTACGACAACATCCCGCGCGGTACACCGGTCGTCGTCCGCGGCACCATCGGCGGACGCTACACCGGCGACTAGTCCGGTCCGGCTCCACAATTCGAGACGCAGATCAGAGGCCGTCCCCCTTTTCGCGGGGACGGCCTCTGGTCTTTGTTCGCACTCGACCCGTTGTCGGCGGGGCGGTTGTCGGGTTGCGGCGCGGCCCCGGGCTACACCGCTTCCCCCGCGTCGAGCTCAAACCGGCGGCCCTCGGCCCGGACCCGCGCGATCGCGCGCATCTTGTTCGACGCGTCGAGCGCGGCGACCTTATAGCCCTCGGCCAGCGTCGGGTAGTTGAACACGGCGTCGACGAGGTAGTCGATGCTGCCGCCAAGGCCCATCACGGTCTGACCGATGTGCACGAGCTCGGCGGCGTTGGAACCGAAGGCGTGCACGCCGAGCAGGGTCCGCTCCTCGGCGTGTACCAGCAGCTTGAGCAGACCGTACGAGTCGCCCATGATCGCGCCGCGCGCGAGCTCGCGATAGCGGGCCACGCCGACCTCGAAGGGGATGTTGGCAGCGGTCAGCTGGTCCTCGGTCCGGCCCACATAGCTGATCTCGGGGATCGAGTAGATCCCGATCGGCTGCAGGTCGGCGCTGGTCTGACCGACCGGCTCACCGAACGCGTGGTACGCCGCGCGGCGACCCTGTTCCATCGAGGTGGCCGCGAGCGCGGGAAAGCCAATGATGTCGCCGACGGCATAGATGTGGGGAACCTCGGTACGGAAGTGCTCGTCGACGCTCAGCCGGCCCCGCTTGTCGGCGGTCAACCCCGCGACGTCGACCTTGAGCTCATCGGAGACGCCCTGCCTGCCGGCCGAGTAGAGCACGGTGTCACCGGGGATGTGCTTGCCCGACTCGAGGACCGTCAGGGTGCCGGACGGGTGGCTCTCGACGGTCTTGACCTGCTCGCCGAAGCGGAAGGTGACCCCCCGCTCGCGCAGCTGGTACTGCAGCGCCTCGATGATCTCCCGATCACAGAAGTCGAGCATCGAGGAGCGCCGCTCGATGACGGTCACCTTGGTTCCGAGTGCGGCGAACATCGAGGCATACTCGATGCCGATCACACCGGCCCCGACGACGACCATCGATCCGGGAACCCGATCCAGCTCGAGGATCTGATCGGAGTCGACGACGGTCTCGCCGTCGAAGTCCACCGAGGTCGGCCGTGCGGGTCGGGTGCCCACCGCAATGATGAAATAGTCGGCGGAGATGTGTTTGAGATCGCCGGTCGCGTCTTCGACCGCCACCTCGTGCGGGCCGGTGAACTGCGCATTGCCGATCAGCATCGTCACCGAGTTGCGGGTGAGCTGACTTCGGATGACGTCGATCTCCTTGCCGACGACATGCATCGTGCGCGCCGTGAGGTCGCCGATGGTGATGTCGGATTTCAGCCGATAGGACTCGCCGTACAGTTCGCGCTGGTTCAGACCGGTGAGGTAAAGCACCGCCTCGCGCAAGGTCTTCGACGGGATGGTGCCGGTGTTGATGCACACGCCGCCGACCATGTGTTTGCGTTCGATGATCGCCGCACGTTTGCCCAGTTTCGCCGCGGCGATCGCAGCCTTCTGCCCGGCCGGCCCGGACCCGATGACCACAACGTCGTAGTGATCCACTCGTCTGTTCACTTCCTCGATGTCAACGTTGGCGGGAGAATCCTCCCGATATGAGTGTGGAGCACACCGGAGGGATGCACGACTCGAACCGGCACCCGGCCGACCGCTCAGGCGGCCGCGGCGACCACCGGGTTCGACGACCGGACGGTGTTCGCGAAGGTGACCTGAACCTGCAGCCAGTGCGCCAACTTCTGGCAACCGGTCGCGTCGGGGTCCGTCCACGACGCCGGGTGATACGGCTCGTGGTCGTAGCAGACGTGCCGACCGCCCAGGGGGTTGGGCAGGTCCAGTCCGCGCCAGGCGAGCCGCTCGGGCAGGTAGTGACGCACCTCGGTCCACGCCGCAACCAGCCGGTCGAGGTCGCGGCGCCACTGCGCAGGTCCGTTGCGGGTCCGCGCGGCGTTCTGGAAGGCATTGGTGCACACGGTCTGCCACATCGACGATGCCCAGGTGACCGGGGCCGCCAAGGTCATCGCCCCGGTCAGGTCGGCGATGTCGCGGATCAGTGAGTCCCGCGTCGCGTTGCAGATCATGTCCTCGGGCGCGCCGACCCAGTGGGCGGCCAGACCCCGGGGCAGTCGCGGCCCCGCGCCGGCAACCCCCCAGCCGGAGCATCCGGGGACCGCACCCGGCGGCTGATGCGGGTCGGCGACAAAGCCGGCCGCGGCCACGCGCGCCAATGCCGCCGACTGCGACGGGTCGGCGGCCAGGTCCGCCAGCAGCCGTCGGACGACGACGGCACCCTGCGAGTACCCGATGAGCACCACGGTGCCCGTGGTCGCCGCGATCGCCCGGCCCAGGCGTGCGACGCCCTCGTCCACGCTGTCGGCGTAGCTCATTCCGCGCAGGTGCGGAGCCGGGCCGTAGCTCGCCGGATAGCCGACCCACACCGGACGGAACCGGTTGTCGAGCTCTGCGGTCACCTGGGCGAGCAGCCCGGTCACCTCCGTGCGCCGATCGTCGGCGGCGGATTCACCGGTCCCACCCACGGCCAGCACGGTCACCTGTTCGGACGTCCCACATCCATTCATGAGTGCCATCGTGGCGGCCGGGGATGAGAAGGAGGGACGTCCCGGCCTGAGCAGTCGCTGAGATCCCGGTGGCCCCAGGTAAGCAAGATCACCCCGAATCGCCTTGTTTTACCTCCTTGTAACAAGGGAGAATAGGGATGTCCCACAAGGACATACCACCTTCGAGAAGTAACGAAAGAAGCGATACCCATGTCGTCGTTCGCCCATCTGCGTGAACGTATCCAGACCTCCGTCAACCGCCGCCGGCTCTACGCGCAGATCGCGCGGGCCAGCAGCCGGACACAGCGTGACGAGCTTCTCGTCATGGCGCAGCGTTACGAGCGCTGATACGTCTGACGGGGACGCCGAGAGTCTGACCGGGGCCGACGATCATGTCGGCCCCGGTCTCGTTTTCCCGGGTCGGTCCCGGTTCCCGTCGCGCCGCTCCGCCGTCATTGTCCGGTCGCTCCGCCCGGTCTCGGTTCCGGCCGGTTGTCACCGCTGGCAATGACCGCACCAGTACAGGTTGCGGCCGGCCAATTCCTTTCCCAGCACGGGCTGGCCGCAAATCCGGCAGGGCTCGCCGGTGCGCCGATAGACGTAGGTGCGCGGCCGGTCCGGGGCATATGACGCCGGACCGTGATCGTCGGCGGGGCGCACGACGTGAATGCGCCCACGCCGCACACCGATTCGCATCAACGCGACGAGATCGTCCCAGAGCTCGTCGAATTCTTCGGGGTGCACGCTCGTGCCCGGCCGCAGCGGATCGATGCCCGCACGGAAGAGCACTTCAGCCCGGTAGACATTCCCGACCCCGGCCATCACCCGCTGATCCATGAGCAGCGCCCCGATCGGTCGGTTCGATCGTGCGATCGTGCGATACGC
>JASGFO010000199.1:0-7502 GCA_047605505.1 Gordonia sp. (in: high G+C Gram-positive bacteria)
GTGGCCGGCACGCTGACCGGTCTGCAGCAGGTACAGAAGATCGTCACGATCAACGGTCGCAACTTCGATCTGCGTGCCGACGGCCTCAATCTGGTCGTCAGCTACGCCGACAAGCCCGGTTCGCTGGGCCGGATCGGCACCCTGCTCGGTGACGCGGGCATCGACATCCTCGCGGCCGCGTTGTCGCAGGATCTCCCGCAGGCCGGTGCGGAGGCCGCGGGCGGTCCGGGTGCCACGGTCATCCTGCGGCTGAGCCGCAAGGTCGACGACGGTGTGGTCGACGCGATCGCGAACGCGGTCGGCGCGACCCTGATCGAACAGGTGGATCTGTCGTGAAGCTCGCTGTCATCGCCGGCGACGGCATCGGTCCCGAGGTCATCGGCGAGGCCCTGGAAGTCCTCAAGGCCGTGGTGCCCGACGTCGAGACCACCGACTACGACCTCGGTGCGCGCCGCTATCACCGCACCGGCGAGCTGCTCACCGACGCCGACCTGGACTCGTTGGCCGAGCACGACGCGATCCTGCTCGGCGCGATCGGCGATCCGTCCGTGCCGTCGGGTGTCCTCGAGCGCGGCCTGCTGCTGAAGATGCGTTTCGCGCTCGACCATCACGTCAACCTGCGGCCGTCGCGTCGGCTGCCCGGCGTGTCCAGCCCGCTCGCGGGTGACCCGGACATCGACTTCGTCGTGGTCCGTGAGGGCACCGAGGGCCCGTACACCGGCAACGGCGGCACGATCCGGGCCAACACGCCGCACGAGGTGGCGACCGAGGTCAGCGTCAACACGCGCTTCGGGGTCGAGCGGGTGGTCCGCGATGCCTTTGCACGGGCGCAGAAGCGGCGCAAGCATCTGACCCTGGTCCACAAGACCAATGTGTTGACGTTCGCCGGATCACTGTGGAGCCGGGCCGTCGAGGAGATCGGCGCCGAGTTCCCCGACGTCACGACCGCCTACTGCCACGTCGATGCCGCGACCATCTACCTCGTCACCGACCCCGGCCGGTTCGACGTGATCGTCACCGACAATCTCTTCGGCGACATCATCACCGACATCGCCGCGGCCGTCTCCGGCGGCATCGGCCTGGCCGCGTCCGGCAACATCGACGCGACCCGCACCAACCCCTCGATGTTCGAGCCGGTGCACGGCAGCGCCCCCGACATCGCGGGGCAGGGCAAGGCCGATCCGACTGCCGCCATCCTGTCGGTGGCGTTGCTGCTCGATCACCTCGGCGAGGCCGACGCCGCGCGGCGGGTGGAGCGGGCCGTGGCCGACGACGTCGCCGAGCGCGCGGGCAAGGCCCTCTCGACCACCGAGATCGGCACGAGCATCCGCGGGCGGCTGTAGGCGCTTTTTCGTCACCGTGGGGCCCTGACCTTCCGGCCAGGGTTCCACGGTTGCCACCATCCTACTTGTTCTAGTTGAGCTATAACAAGTAGGGTGATGGTGTGCTGATCCGGATCGACCCCGCCGACCGTGCGCCGATTTTCGGCCAGATCGCGGCCGCCGTCCGCGGAGCAGTGCTGCGGGGCGAGGTGAGTGCGGGCGACCGGTTGCCGGCCGCCCGGGAGCTCGCCACGTCGCTGGAGGTCAACGTGCACACGGTGCTGAAGGCCTACCAGCAGTTGCGCGACGAGGGCATCGTCGAACTCCGTCGCGGTCGTGGTGCCGTGGTTGCCGGGGGAGCGGTCTCGCGGGCCGACCTCGACGAGGCCATCGACCGGGTCATCACGGCCGCCCGGCGCTGGGGACTGGGTGCGGCCGAGCTCGGCGCGGAAATCGAGAGGAGGTACCGACGATGAGACTGTTCGTCGTGGGCCCCGGTCGGGGGCAACGCATTTCACTGGTCCTGCTGGGGGTGGTGCCTGCGCTTGCGCTGATGGCGTGTTCGGTCGTGCTGTTGTGGGCCTGGCATGACGAGCTCCCGGATCCTGTTGCCTCGCATTGGGGTTCGGGTGGTATCGACGGAACGACGAGTTTGGCGGCGGCGTACGGCTGGGTGATCGGCGCGGGCCTGGTGGCCGCGGCGGTCGGAGTGGCGACGGTCTGCTGGATCGGTGATCCGGTGCCCATGCGGGCCCTGCTGGCGATCGTCAACGCGACGGCGACGATCACCATCGGCGTGATCGTCGTCATCGCGGCCGCCCAGCGCGGCCTCGCCGACGCCCACGACGCGGCGCTTCCGGGCCGGCAGATCGCCGGGCTGTTCGTCGTCGCCGCGCTGGTCGCGGCGCTGTCCGCGCTGGCGGTCCCCACCTGGACGCCGGTCGGGCGCTGGGCCGCCTACCGCTCCGGGAGGCGCAGGCCGTCGGCGCAGCTCGCCGCCGGGGAACGGTTTCACTGGTCGCGGACGGTCGCCGCCGACCCGATCGCGACCGGGATCGTCGGGGTGTCGGTGATGACGGGTCTCGTCGTCTCGGTGATCACGCGCGCCGGGGTGGCGACCGGCATCGTGGCGGTGGTGGCCGCGGCCCTGTGCCTGGTGTGGCCGGTGCGCGTCACCGCCGACCGGCGTGCGCTCACCGTGCGCGGACGGTTCGGATGGCCGCGAATCACGATGCCCGTCACCGACATCGACCACGCCGAGGTCGTCCCGGTGCGGGCCATCGGCGATTTCGGTGGCTACGGCTACCGCATCGGCGTGCGTGGTGATCTCCGCGGTGTCCGCGCGATCGTCCTGCGATCCGGAGACGCGCTCCTGGTGTCCCGCACCGACGGACGCCGGACCGCGATCGTCGTCGACGACGCGGAGACCGCCGCGGGGCTGATCAACGATTCGGTGGCGGAACGGGGTTCGGCGCAGCCGGGGTGACCGTCGGGCCTCCTCACCGCCGCGGCTGGGGCTCTGGCTCCGGCTCCGGCTGCGGGTGTGACTCCGACTCTGCGTCCGCCGGCACGAGCGGCAGCGCCACCAGTGGCGTCAGGGCGGCGACGGCGAAGGCGAGTGGGAACCCCGCCGCGGCGATCACGGCACCGAACAGCGGCGTGGTCGCCGACATCGTCAGGAACTGGCCGGTGTTCTGGACGGCCAGACCCCGGCCACTCCATCGGGGACCTGCGACCTCGGCGATCGCGGTGAACGCGAGCCCGTTGTCGGCCACCGCGATCACCGAGGCGACCATCATGAGCGCGACGGCGATCGGACTGTCGCACCAGTCGGTCACGGCCAGCGCGCCCATCGTCAGACCTGCCGCACTCGCGATCGCACTGATCGGACGCATGCGGGAACCCCACCGATCCGACCACCGTCCCGCCGCCACGCGCCCCGCCGCACCGGCGATCTGCGTGAGCGTGATCAGCCCGCCGGCGGTGGCCGGATTCCAGTGATGCTGGGTGATCAGCCAGGTGGGCACGAAGGTCCACAGCATCGACTGCGGGATGACCAGCAGCATACTCACGGCGTGCACGCGAACCAGGAACATGTTGGCGCGGTACGGATTCGGCGGCGACGAGACTGGCCGGGCGCCGGGGTCCGGGAGTGTCGGCGCCCGCGCCGGTTCCCTGACGCCGCACAGCACCGCGAGCAGTCCGACCGCTGTCATCACCGCCGGAACACCCAGTGCCGTGGCGACTCCCACCTGCGCCGCCAGGACCGGCATGGTGAGCGCGCAGACGCCGACGCCGAGCGGCTGGGCGGTTTGCCGAATTCCCATGGCGGTTCCGCGCCGATCGGGTGGGAACCAGGCGACGACGAGACGCCCGGACGCGCCATTGGCTGCGCCGGAACCGATCCCGCCGATCAGCAGGAGTGCTGCGATCGTCAGATAGCTCGCGTCGGCGGCCGCGGCGAGGGCGGCACCGGCCGCGCCGACCACCGCGATCGACATCGAGATCAGCAGGATCCGTCGCTCACCGTGCCGGTCGAGCAGGATGCCCCAGCCCAGGATCGACACCATCAGTCCGATCGTCGGGATCGTCGACAGTGTCGCGGCCTGGGTCAGGGTGAGCCCCGCGTCCGCATGCAGCTCGGGAATCAGGTAGGCGGTCCCGCTGACCACACACGTGGTGGCGAGCGCTGCGGCCAGCGAGCAGAACAGAATCGCCCAGCGCCGCGCGGCCGTGATCGTGCCCGCACCCCGCGCCGCGTCGTCGCCGTGTTCGTCCATGGCGCCTCCCGGATATCGTCCAATCTCAAATAGTGGAATATTCGTTTCATATTCTAGAACTGGCAGAGTGGTCGTCGCCACTCGGCGTCTCGTTCCGCGGGATTGGCCGTGCGCTAGGGTTTCTCCATGCGTCTAGGTCGAATCGCAAGTCCGGATGGTGTGGCCTTTGTGGCCATCGAGGGCGACGGCACCGATGCCGTCGCCAAGGAGATCGCCGAACATCCCTTCGGCACACCGACCTTTACCGGCCGGTCGTGGCCACTTCCCGACGTCCGGCTGCTCGCGCCGATCCTGGCGAGCAAGGTCATCTGCATCGGGAAGAACTACGTCGACCACATCAAGGAATTCGACGGCGAAGTCCCCGACAATCCGGTCATCTTCCTCAAGCCGAACACCTCGATCATCGGCCCCGAGGTACCGATCGTGCGCCCGCCCACGGCGCAGCGGGTCGATTTCGAGGGCGAGCTCGCAGCCGTCATCGGGCGACCGTGCAAAGACGTCAAGGCCGCCCAGGCCGCGGGCGTCATCCTCGGCTACACCGTCGCCAATGACGTGACAGCCCGCGATCAGCAACGTGCCGACGGGCAGTGGACGCGCGGCAAGGGCTACGACACCTTCTGCCCGCTCGGCCCGTGGATCGAAACCGCCTTCGACCCCGCCGACGCGCAGCTCACCACTGAACTCGACGGCGAGGTCCGCCAGCGCAGCCGCACGTCGCTGATGATCCACGACATCGGTGCCATCGTGGAATGGATCTCGGCCGTGATGACGCTGCTCCCCGGCGACGTGATCCTGACCGGCACACCCGACGGCGTCGGTCCGATGACCGCCGGGCAGCGGGTGACCGTGACCGTGGAAGGGATAGGCGCCCTGTCCAATCCGGTGGTGGACAAAGCATGAGCCAGATCGCTGTCAACGGCATCGAGCTGTCCTACGAGGTGACCGGCACGGGCCCGCTCGTGGTCATGGTGATGGGCACCGGCAGCCCGGGGCGGGTCTGGCGGGCCAACCAGGTGCCGGCGCTGGTCAAGGCCGGTTATCGGGTGGTGACCTTCGACAACCGGGGCATCGAACCGTCCACGAGCACCCCCGGATTCACCCTCGCCGACATGGTCGCCGATACCGCCGGGCTCATCGAGCATCTGGGCGGCCCGGCGTTCGTGATCGGGACCTCGCTGGGTGGCCGGATCACCCAGGAACTCGCATTGAGCCGGCCCGACCTCGTCCGCGCCGCGGTCATGCTCGGCACCTATGGGCGCAACACCCCTCTGCAACAGGCGATCTCGGCAGGGGAGCGGGCGCTCTACGATCAGGGCATCACGCTGCCGCCGGAATACGAGGCGGCCATCACCGCGCATCTCAACCTGTCACCGCACACTCTCGACGACGATCGGTCGGCCCGCGACTGGCTCGACATCATCGGCTTCTCCCCGCAGCGGGTGACGCCGGGTGTCCGGGCCCAGATGCAGATCCACGACGACGAGCCCGACCGGCTGGCGGCCTACCGCGCGATCACCCGCCCGGCGTTGGTCGTCGGATTCGCCGACGACCGCACCCTACCGGTCAAACTCGCCCGCGAGGTCGCCGACGCGATCCCCGGCGCCGAGTACGCCGAAGTCGCGAAAGCCGGTCATTTCGGGTACCTCGAACAGCCCGCCGAGGTCAATCGGCTGCTCGTGAAATTCCTCGACAAGCACCGGTAGGCAGGCACCGGCGGGCGCGGAAATGGTGTGGCAGAGCGCCACCTGAGGTCATATACCCTTAGGCCTCATGAGCTCCAACGAGGCTGTTCGCGTTCGCTTCTGTCCTTCCCCCACCGGTATCCCGCACGTCGGTATGGTGCGCACGGCGCTGTTCAACTACGCGCAGGCACGCCACGACAACGGCACCTTCGTCTTCCGGATCGAGGACACCGACGCCGCCCGCGACAGCCAGGAGTCCTACGACGCGATTCTCGAGTCGCTGCGCTGGCTGGGCCTGGACTGGGACGAGGGGCCCGAGGTCGGCGGCCCCTACGGTCCCTACCGGCAGTCGGAGCGGCGCGACATCCACCTCGACGTGGTCACCCGACTGCTCGCGGCGGGCGAGGCCTACGAGGCGTTCTCGACGCCCGAGGAGGTCGAGGCCCGCCACCGCGCCGCCGGCCGCGATCCCAAGCTCGGCTATGACAACTTCGACCGTGACCTGACCGCCGCCCAGCGCGCCGCGTTTCGGGCTGCCGGACGCAATCCCGTTGTGCGCCTGCGCATGCCGGACCGCGACCTGTCCTGGGACGATCTCGTGCGTGGTACCACCACGATCACGGCGGGCACCGTCCCGGACTTCGCGCTCACCCGCGCGAACGGCGATCCGCTCTACACGCTCGTCAACCCCGTCGACGACGCGCTGATGAAGATCAGCCACGTGCTGCGCGGTGAGGACCTGCTGAGCTCCACGCCCCGCCAGATCGCCCTCTACGAGGCACTCATCCGCATCGGCGTCGCCGAGTCCGTCCCGGCCTTCGGGCATCTGCCGTTCGTGATGGGCGAGGGCAACAAGAAACTCTCCAAGCGCGATCCCCAGTCCAATCTGTTCCACCACCGTGACCGCGGCTTTCTCCCCGAGGGGCTGCTCAACTATCTCGCCCTGCTCGGCTGGGGCTACTCGCGCGATTCCGATGTGTTCACGCTGGCGCAGATGATCGACGCCTTCGACGTCCGGACGGTCAACTCCAACCCCGCGCGCTTCGACCAGAAAAAGGCCGACGCCATCAACGCCGAACACATCCGGATGCTCGACCCGGCCGATTTCGCCTGCCGCCTCCGGGAGTACCTCGTCGGCCGCGGCCTGCTCGTCGAGCCCGTCGACGACACCCGGTTCCGCGCCCTCGCCGACCTCGTCCAGACCCGTATCCAGGTGCTCGGTGACGCCTGGGGCCTCATCAAGTTCGCCTACCTCGACGGCGCCGCGTTCACCATCGACGAGAAGTCCGCGACCAAGAATCTGACCGCCGACGCGGTCACCGTCCTCGATGCCGCCCACACCGCCCTCGATGCGCTCGAGGAGTGGACCACCCCGGCCCTCCACGCCGCGCTCAACGCCGCGCTCGTCGACGGCCTCGGACTCAAGCCGCGGAAGGCATTCGGTCCGGTCCGCGTCGCCGTCACCGGTTCCCAGGTGAGCCCGCCGCTGTTCGAGTCGATGGAGATCCTGGGCCGGCCGACCACCCTCGACCGGCTGACCGCCGGACGCGCGATCGCCGCAGCCACGGCGTAGCCACCGTCATGGGGTCTGACCTGGCGATTTGTGGAGCCGGGGTGGTGCTCTGCTACGCTATCGCAGGTCCTTTTCCGAAGGGAAAAGAATCCTTTGGGGTATGGTGTAATTGGCAACACAGCTGATTCTGGTTCAGCCATTCTAG
>JASGFO010000200.1:0-7490 GCA_047605505.1 Gordonia sp. (in: high G+C Gram-positive bacteria)
GAACTCTCCCAGCGCATCGTGACCTAATATCATGGAGATTCGCAATCTTTGCGAACTCTCGATCCCATCTTTCCGCAGCCAGACTCATTTCCGATCACTCAACATCCCCGCAACCTCAGTGCATCATTACGTGGGTGAGTTCGTGCAGCGAGTCGATGACGGTCACGCGGGCGGCCTCGGGGCGGTGGGCGTGCAGGTGCCCCCAGGGACCGCGGCGGATGAGGATGGGCCGCATCCCGGCTGCGGCAGCCGGGAGCACATCGTTGTCGATACGGTCACCCACGTACGCGATCAGGTTCGGCGCGACGCCCGCGAGATCGGCGGCCGCGGCGAAGAAGTCCGGGTGGGGCTTGTCGACGCCGAGTTCGGCGGAGTTGCGGATCTCGTCGACCGGAAGATCCATCGCACGCAGCGACGCCAGCGCTCGCGCGGGCTGATTGCCGGCGATGACCAGGCCCAGCCCGGCCGCCCGCAGCTCGGTGAGCGCGGGCCGGACATCGGGATACAGATCGTCGGCGTCGAAGCCGTTGCGCAGGCCTGCTGGATCGTCGAGGGCCCAGGCCGTGTCCGCGGCCGCGACGTCGATGCCGGGGCGCACCAGCGTGAACGCCTCCTCGACCGGGCGATCGGTGGCCGCGCACGCACCGATCGCCCCGAGGAGGGTCAGCGGCGTGACCCCGAGGCGGTGTGCCCACCGGAGCCAGAGCCGAGACTCATCGATCAGTGTCTCGCCGACGTCGAAGATGACCGCCCGCACCGCGCCCGACTCGTCCACGGTCCCAGACTACGGGTGGCGCGATCGGCACCGGCTGATCGGCCCGGCCGCCGGTCTACTACTGAAACTCAAGTGGTTGCTATTGAATCTGTAGTGATATCGCGCTATCCTCCCACCATGCGCACCTACGGCCACTACTGCGCGGCGGCGAAGGCCCTCGACGTCCTCGGCGACCGGTGGACGCTGCTCGTGATCCGGGAACTGCTGCTGCAGGACGGTGCCCGATACGCGGACCTGCATCGAGGTCTGCCCGGGATCTCCCCGAATCTGCTGGCCGACCGGCTGAAGTTGCTCGAGACACACGGGCTCGTCCAGCGCACCGATGTCCCGCCCCCGGTCTCGGCAACGCTGTACCGGCTCACCGACGCAGGCCGTGAGGTGGAGCCGGTGATCCGTGCGCTCGTCCGATTCGGTGCCCGCTACATGGCCGAGCCGGTGGGCTCTGCGACCTTCCGGAGCCACTGGCTGGCCTTCCCCATCACCGAGCTCCTCGCCGACGCGGCGCCCTCGTCTGGGCCCGTCGTCGTCGAGGTCCGGACCGGGGATCGGCCCACCTTTGTCGTGATCGACGGCACCGTGACCGTCTCCGAGTCCGCGCCGGCGGCCATTCCCGCCCTGACCCTCGGTGGCGATGCCCAACTCGTCCTGGGAGTCCTCACCCGGCAGCTGGAACCCGATGTCGCCCGGCAGCTCGGCCTGCACATCGCCGGCGACGTCACCGCAGTGCAGCGGCTGACATTCCGTGGCCCCCCGATCACCGATCCGCCGAAGGAGATCACATGACGATCCCCGATCCCGAAGCCCGGCCCGACTGGGTCGACGACGAGGTATTCCCGTTCACCAGCCGCTTCATCGAGATCGACGGAAACGTCGTGCACTACATCGACGAGGGGTCGGGACCGGTGCTGTTGATGCTGCACGGGAACCCGACGTGGTCGTTCGTCTACGCACGGCTGGTATGCCTGCTGCGCACCCGATTCCGGTGTATTGCCCTGGACTATCCGGGCTTTGGTCTGTCGACGCCGTCACGGCGCTATCGATTCCAGCCCGACGATCACGCCGCCGTGGTGACCGCATTCGTCGACCGGCTCGACTTGTGCGATGTGACCCTGGTCGCCCACGACTGGGGCGGACCCATCGGCCTGTCGGCCGTGCAGTCGCGACCCGAGGCCTTTCTCGGGCTCGTGCTGATGAACACCTGGGCGTGGCCCCTCAACGGCGACCTCCGCGCCGAGATCGCGTCCCGCGTGGCCGGCGGGTTCGTCGGCCGCGAACTGATCCGGCGATTCAACCTTTTCGTCGAGGCCCTCATCCCGGCCGGCCATCGGCGCCGCACACCGACGTCGACGGAGATGAGGCACTACCGCCAGGCGCTGGCAACCCGGGAACGTCGCCAGGCCTGCGCGGTCCTGCCCGGGGCCATCATCGGCAGCCGCGCATTCCTGGCCGACGTCGACGAACGGCTGCCGCGCATCGCCGAACTGCCCGCGCTGCTCCTGTGGGCCGACGGTGACATAGCGCTCGGTGACAACGAACGACGCCGGTGGGCGGCCACCCTCCCCCACCTGACGACGGTGATCGTCGAGAAGGCCGGGCACTTCCTGCAGTCCGATGCCCCCGACGAGGTGGCCGGCGCTCTCGCCGACTGGTGGGACGAGGTCGGCGCGGAACAGCGGTGATCGGTCGGCGGCTATGCGGTCGGCAGGTCGTGCTCGCTCAACCAGGCCCGCCGACGCGCCGCCGAGGCACGGCTGAGCCACGCATCCTGAACGACCTCGGTCAGCTCGGCGAGGCTCAACTCGGCAATCCGTGAGCCACGCAACAAAATCGATGCGTGGCCGGCGAAATGCGGAGTGGTGAAGAATGGTGTCGACTCATCCTCGGCCAGCACGGTCTTTGTCGCCTCGTCGTCGACCCAGAAGACGATGACGTCGTCGTATGGTTCGCCCGTGGCGGGGTCGCGGGCGTCCGGTCGGGGGGTCCGAAAGGCCACGAACGCCTTGCCGCCCACCCGAAATACCGGCGTGCCGGCGGCGCCGGCGTGGACCGTGACATACGGCATCGACGTTGCGAGGTCGTGGACATCGCTGACCCTGGCCGTGCGTGATCGCGACATGCGAGCATGGTAGGCCATGCCCCGAATACGGGATGCGTTGTCTACAACGCAATCGCGTTGTAAGCTGGGCATCGCACGGGGATTCCGGCGCGGCAACGTCGGAAACCAGGGATTGCTGTCGACAGGGAGGCCATGAACAGTCCGTTCGACGACGAGGCGATCGACGATCTCGGTCGGTACATCAAGGCGCAGCGCGAGGTCGCGCACCTGTCGCTGCGTCACCTCGCCCGGATGGCCAAGGTCTCCGACTCTTATCTCTCCCAGATCGAGAGAGGCCGGTATCAGCCGTCGGCGCAGGTGCTGACCAGTATCGCCCACGGACTGGGCCTCAAGCCCGACGTCCTGTTCCGGATGGCCGGGTGGCTGCCGGATAGCCAGGGCGACAAGCAGATCGGCGTCGTCGACGCGATCCGCGCGGACGATCGGCTGACCGAGTCCCAGCGATCCGCACTCGTGCAGTTGTACAAGTCGATGGTCGGCGACAGCTGACGCCGCCACGATCCATCACCCAGCAAGGAGAACACCACCATGCCCGAATACGCCGATATCACCAGCCAGCTCACCGACCAGTGGGTCGCCGCGATCGAACGCGCCAAGGCCGCGCTGCCCGATCTGGATCGCGGGATCAATCTGTTCCCGGCCGGGTTCACGATGCCGGACGCCGCCAAGAAACTGACCGCCGAGCTGCCCAGCGTCAAGGAAGTTGTCGAGGCGAATTTCCAGGTGGCGCAACGTCTCCTGGAAGCCCAGCGGGACTTCACGCTCGCCGTCGTAGAGCGCACCCTCAAGGCCACGGCACCCGCGTCGGAGTAACCGGCACACCTCACCCGGGACCACCGGCGACCCCCGCCGTCGCGGCAACGACGGCGGGGGTCTTGTGTCGATATCACCCAGCACGGAGAATCGAGCATCGCCGAGTCTATCCGTGCGGTCGCGACCGCACGGAATCCGGCGGGCGGTGATGTGACGGATCGCCATCACCGAATCCGATGCGCTGCATCGGAAATCTGGCCACTCGTCGCAGCTCAGGGCGCGCGGGCGCGGGCTACGGTAGAGCGAACGTCAGCCCGAACCTGGGGGACCCTCATGGCCGCCGATCACATCTTCACCAATGCCGCTGTGTGGCAACCGGACAGCGCACCGCCCGCCGACACCGTGACCGTCTCCGACGGCCACATCACCGCGGTCGGCACCGGCGTCGACCGCGCCGCGGTGGGGCCGCACACCGAGATCCATGACCTGGGCGGAGCGAGCCTGCTTCCCGGCTTCGTCGACGCGCACGTCCACCCGGTGGCGGGAGGACTCGCGGCGTTGCGATGCGATCTGTCCGAGCTCCCCCATGACCGCCGCGGATATCTCGATGCGGTCGGCGAGTACGCGCGCACCCACCCCGACGAGCCGGTCATCAGCGGCAGCGGCTGGTACGGCGACGCCTTCCCGGGCGGCCTGCCGACGAGGGCCGACCTCGACAGCGTCGTCGGCGACCGGCCGGTGGTCCTCTCCAGCCACGACGGTCACGGCATGTGGGCGAATTCGGAGGCCTTGCGGCGCGCCGGAATCGACGCGCACACTCCCGATCCGCCGGGTGGGCGGATCGACCGGGACACCAGCGGCGAGCCAACCGGCGTGCTGTTCGAACGGGCCTTCGACCCGGTCAACGCGCTGATCCCGGCCGACGGGCCGCAGCGGTTGCGGGCAGCTCTGCTCGTGGCCCAACAGCGGCTGCACTCGGTCGGGATCACCGGCTGGCAGGACGCGGGTGTCGGCATTCTCGCGTTCGGGCTCACCGACACACTCGATACTTACCTCGCCGCCGACGCCGCGGGCGAGCTGACCGCGCGGGTGTGCGGGGCGCTGTGGTGGTCGGCCGCCGACGGCCCCGGGCAGATCGGCACCATCCTGGACCGGCGGGCCGCCGCGCGGGGCCCGCGTTTTCACATCGACACCGTCAAGGTCATGCAGGACGGGATCTGCGAGAACTGCACGGCCGCGATGCTCGAGCCGTACCGCAACGCTCCGACCGATGCCCACGAGCGCGGGTTGTCGTTCATCGATCCCGCCGAGCTCGATGAGGTCTGTGCTCTGCTGGCGCGCCATGACTTTCACATCCACATGCACGCCGTCGGCGACCGTGCGGTGCGCGAGTGCCTCGACGCCCTGGCTGCGGCGCGGGCCGCCTGCCCCGGATTTGCCGCGCACCACCAGATCGCACACCTGGATGTCGTCGACCCACACGACATTCCCCGGTTCGCCCGGCTCGGCGTCACCCCCAACATCCAGGCGCTGTGGGCCCGCCGGGATATCGAGATCGTCGAACGCAAGCTGCCACTGCTCGGGCCCGACCGCGAACGCTGGCATTTTCCCTTCGGTTCGCTCGCCGCAGCCGGCGCGCAGTTGGCGATGGGCAGCGACTGGCCGGTCACCGACCCGAATCCATTGTGGGCCATCCACACCGCCGTGCACCGCACCGGCTCCCGCGCCGATCCGCACGCCATCGGACCCGATGCACGCACCGTGCCGCTGGTTGCCGAGGAGGCGATCACGCTGCGGCAGGCCGTTGACGCCTACACCGCCGAGGCCGCGCGGGTGACGCACGGCGCCGATCGCGTCGGGACCATCGCGGTGGGCAAGGAAGCGGATCTGGTGGCGCTCGACGGCGACATCACCGGCGTCGACGACGTGGGCGAGCTCACGGCACAGCTCACGATGGTCGCCGGTCGGGTCGTCTTCGAGCGCTGACCGCGGATGCCTCGTACCGGATCCGTCCACCGGCATCGGCATCGAGTCGGGGCGGACGAGTGGGGGACGGCGTCGGCGCGTGCTCAACCCGGTGCCCCATCGTGGCCGGCCCCATCGGGACCGCCGGAACGCTCGACCGCGGCGAAATGCCGCTTGCACAGTTCGCGGAACGCCGACGCGCGGTTGGTCAGACGCACCCCGGACAGGTTGGCGATCACCAGTTCCAGTGCAGGCGCGGAATCGGTCAATTCGATGGCGGCCACCTCGTGCCCGTCGTAGGTCTGCGGGTGGGCGGGCCGCTGGTTGAGAATCGAGAAACCGAACCCGTGGGCGACGAGCGACCGCACGGTCTCGTATCCGGTGCTCCGGAACCGGATTTCCGGTGTGAACCCGGCCCGCCGGGGCAGGGACAGGAAATAGTCGCGGCTGTGCGGCAGATCGAGAAGCACCATCGGGTCGGTGGCGAACTCGCTCAGTGCCGCCGAGCGTCGGCCCTCCCGGGCGACCGGGTGGTCCGGCGCGACGATGACATAGGGACGGGCCATGGCCAGCGGCTGGTAGGTGACGTCGTCATTGCGGTCGAACCCGTACATGAGCGCAAGCTCGCAGTGGCCCTCACGCAGCAGCCGGGTGAGATTTTCGTGTTCGCTCTCGATGACGTTCATGCGGACCTGGGGAAAGCGTTGTTCGAAGGCGGCCAGCAATGTCGGCAGCCCGAACGGGGCGATCGTCAAGAAGCAGCCGATGGTGAGATCACCGATGAGCGAGTTGCCCAGCCGCGCGGCCGAATCGGCCAGCTCCACCGAATGCGCGAGGAAGCTCCGCAGCTCCTGCCGGAAATTGCGGCCGGCCGGGGTCAGCTCCAGTCCGCGTGCGTGCTGGCGGATCAGCAGTTGCACGCCGAGCTCCTTCTCGAGCTGCGCGATGGCCGTCGACACCGCAGACTGGGAGACCATCAGCACCTTGGCCGCGGCCGTCATACTGCCCAGATCGGCCGCGGCCGCGAAGTAGCGGAGCTGGACCAGGGTGAAGGATGGAGCACGGGCCGACTTGGTCATCGCAGCTTTCGATCGATCTCGCGGACTAGATCGATCAGCCTACTGGCGAAGCGTGCTCCAGGCAGCATTGCGGAGACATCAATCTATCGATCGACCTCATGCAGTGCATCAGAAGTATGAGCTGTACAGATGCAAGGACCGGCGGGGAAGATGGATGCCGACAAACAGGCAGGACGAGTCGACGTGGAGGTTACGGTGGGCAACGAGAAGACCGAGGTCCTCGTCATCGGGGCAGGGCAGGCCGGAATCGCGATGAGCGAACATCTGGGAGTGCTCGGGATCGAGCATCTCGTGCTCGAACGCGACCGCGTCGCCGAACGCTGGCGGTCCTGGCGCTGGGACTCCCTGGTCGCCAACGGTCCCGCCTGGCACGACCGCTTCCCGACATCGGAGTTCGCTTGCGCTCCAGATGCTTTCGCGGGTAAGGAAGATGTCGCCGACTACCTCGCCGCGCATGCCGAGAAGGTCGGCGCGCCCATCCGGACCGGGGTCGAGGTGACCAAGGTGTGCAAGCGGGAGGGCCGGCCGGGGTTCACCGTCGAGACCTCCGACGGAACGATCGACGCCCGGTTCGTCGTCGCGGCGACGGGCGCGTTCCAGAAACCGATCATTCCGACGCTGGTCCCGCAATCGGCGCCGCTCACCCAGCTCCACTCAAGCGACTATCACCATCCGCGGCAATTGCCCGACGGTGCCGTGATGGTCATCGGCGCCGGCTCGTCCGGCGTGCAGATCGCCGACGAGCTGCAGCGCTCCGGGCGGCAGGTGTACCTCGCGGTGGGCCCGCACGACCGCCCGCCGC
>JASGFO010000201.1:0-7426 GCA_047605505.1 Gordonia sp. (in: high G+C Gram-positive bacteria)
CCCGTCGAGATCGCAACCACCCCGGGCCCGCACAATGTCCTCATGCTCAACGTCGTCGAATTCGGTGATCCCGAGGCCCCGGCCGTGCTGGCCCTGCACGGCCTCACCGGCCACGGCAGGCGGTGGGAGGCGCTCGCCACCGGCCACCTGCCCGACCTCCACGTGATCGCCCCCGACCTGCTCGGCCACGGACACTCGCCGTGGCAACCCCCCTGGGGCATCGCCGATCACGTCGAGGCACTTGCCGCCGTCGTCGACACCCACATCCCGGCCACCGCCCGGCCGGCCATCGTCGTCGGACACTCCTTCGGCGGCGCCCTCGCCATCCACCTCGCGCATCGCCGGCCCGACGCCTTTTCCGGCCTCGTCCTCCTCGACCCCGCCCAGGGACTCGCACCCGGGTTCGCCCTGACCGTCGCCACCGATTCCCTCGCGCACTGGGACTACCCCGACGCCAATGCCGCCCGCGCCGCCAAACGCGCCGAGGGCTGGGCCCGCGTACCCGACGACCTCCTCGAGGCCGAGATCGCCGCACACCTCATCCCCCGACCCGACGGGCGCGTCGGGTGGCGCGTCTGCGCCCCCATGGCCGCGACCGCGTGGAGCGAGATGAGCCGCACCGCCCTGCTGCCGCCGGCCGGGCTGCCCACCCACGTCGTCGTCGCCGACCGGGTGGACCCGCCGTTCGTGAGCACCGGATTCCTCGACGCGTGCGGTGCGCACCGCCCCGATTCGGTGACGATCCACCACGCCGACTGCGAGCATATGGTGCCATTCGTGGCGCCGGACCTCTGCGCCGCACTCATCCGTTCGCTGCGATGAGCGCGGTCACCGACGACGACGTCGAATACGTCCGGGCGCTGGTGGCCGCGATCCCCGTCGGACAGGTCAGCACCTACGGGGATCTGGCCGCAGCAGCACAGCTTTCGTCACCGCGAATCGTGGGCGCGATCATGCGGACCGACGCCGCCGATCTGCCCTGGCATCGAGTGGTCCCGGCGAGTGGGCGCCCCGCGCCGCACCTGGCGGACCGGCAGCTGGCGGCACTGCGCGGCGAGGGGGTGCCGATCCGTGACGGGCGCGTCCTCCTCCGCGAATGCCGGTGGGACGTCACCCACCTGGGCGCGTCACACCAGCAGTCGGACGATGTCGACGACCCGCATGAGTCCAGGTAGCGCACCCGCCGTCGAACGCGGGTGCAGTGCGTGCACAGCGAGCCGGAAAATGGTGGCGCGCAACAGCATCTGCGGCCACTCGGGCTCATCGGACCAGCGCGTGACGAGATCGTCGTCGGCACCGCCCCAGGCCAGGGAGTCGACGACGACGACCGCCGCCGCCCACGACGCCGGCCGCCAATACGGCACGATGTCGGTGATGCCGGGTGCCGCCGCCCCCGCGAACAGCACCGTACCGAACAGATCGCCGTGCACCACCTGGTTTCTCGACGTGATCGGGGTCCGCAGCGTCGCCAGCGTCTTGAGCACCTGCACGCTCTCCTGACCGTCCGGGGAGGTCGGCTCGGCCATCCCGGCACCCCGGGCGGCACGGAGCGGGACATCCTCCCAGGCGGCGCGGTCCGCGGCGGCGAACACGTCGACGTCGGTCAACGGCGGCGCGGGCGGCTGCAACAGGAACCGCGGGCGGTCGATCCCCGCGATGGCCGCGTGCAGCCGGTCGGCGACGGAGACAACCTCGTCGTGCCGGGGTTCGGGCGCACCGGCGATGTAGGTGTCGGCCCGCCAGCCCGAGACGACGTAGCGGCCGTCGGTGGCCCGAAATGGCCGGGCGATACGGAGGCCGTCGACGTAGAGACGTTCACGCACCGACGCCGACCACGCGGCGCGGGCATGATCGGGTACCAGCGTCAGCACCACCTCGCCGACCCGCCAGCCGCCGATCCACGAGTCGCCCATGGCGATCGGCGGATGGGCCGTGAGCCCGAACGTGTTCAGAACATGCTCAGGTGGGTGGACGCTGTTCACGGATGCTCACGTTACCGATGCCGACCACCGGATGTGCGCAACGACGCGGCCCTGGCCGCAGCTCAGTAGACCGGCAGTTCGGTATCCACCTGATGCGCCCAGGCCGTGATCCCACCCTGGACGTGGGTGGCGTCGGCAAATCCGGCCCGTTTGAGTGCGGCGAGCGCCTCGGCCGAACGGATCCCGGTCTTGCAGTAGAGCACCGTCGGCCGGTCCTGCGGGATCTGCGCGAGCGCCGCCCCGGACAGGATCTGGTCCTTGGGGATCAGCGTGGCACCATCGATGTGGACGATGTCCCACTCCACCGGCTCCCGCACGTCGATCAAGGCCAGCTTCTCGCCCTGATCGATCTTGGCCTTGAGTTCGGTGGCGGTCAGCGTCGACCCGGCCGCGGCCTGCGCGGCCTCGTCGGAGACCACCCCGCAGAAGGCGTCGTAGTCGATGAGACCGGTGATCTCCGCCCCGTCGGGATCCTTGCGGATCCGAATGGTGCGGTAGGTCATGTCGAGGGCGTCGTACACCATCAGCCGCCCGAGCAGCGGTTCGCCGATGCCGCAGATCAGCTTGATGGCCTCGGTGCCCATGATCGAGGCGATCGAGGCGCACAGGATGCCCAGCACCCCGCCCTCGGCGCAGGAGGGCACCATACCCGGGGGCGGTGCCTGCGGGTAGAGGTCACGGTAGTTGATACCCCGGCCGTCGGGGGCATCCTCCCAGAACACCGACGCCTGTCCCTCGAAGCGGTAGATCGACCCCCACACATACGGCTTGCGCGCGAGCACCGCGGCATCGTTGACGAGGTAGCGGGTCGCGAAGTTGTCGGTGCCGTCGAGGATCAGGTCGTAATCGGAGAACAACTCGACGGCACCGTCGGGCTCGAGCCGCCGGTCGTGGACGACGACCGTGACATACGGGTTGATCTCGCGGATCGAGTCGCGGGCACTGTCGGCCTTGGGACGGCCCACATCGGACTGGCCGTGGATGATCTGCCGTTGCAGGTTCGACTCGTCGACGACGTCGAACTCGACGATGCCAATGGTGCCGACACCCGCGGCCGCCAGATAGAGCAGGGTCGGCGAGCCGAGCCCACCCGCCCCGATGACCAGTACCTTCGCGTTCTTGAGCCGCTTCTGTCCGTCCATCCCGACGTCGGGGATGATCAGATGCCTGCTGTAGCGGGCGACCTCGTCGTTGGACAGTGCTGCGGCCGGTTCGACCAGTGGTGGCAAGGACGACACGTTTCGCCTCCCAATGTGTGACACGTGACTGTCCCGGTCAACCACTGCCGGCCCGCCGCCATTCCCCGCCACCGACGGTGGCCACCGGATCGACCGCTGCCCCCTCAGCCCGACGGTGTGGCGTTCTGCGGGAACGGCCACGGATTGGGTTTGCAGGTGAACGCCGGGTCGCCGCCGATGCCCGGATCCAGCGCGGCGACCTGCTTGTTCGAGGTGCCGAACGACTGCTGCATCATGATCGGCGCCAGGGCACCCTGCGCGGGGCAGGGCTCGTGGTTCTCGTAGCCGATCCCATGACCCACCTCGTGGTTGATCAGATATTGCCGGTAGGCGACGTCGTCGCCCTGATAGGATATCGCCCCCCGCACCCACCGGGCCTCGTTGAGCAGCACCTGACGGGTCGGTGGATAGAAGCACGATGTCTCCAGACGAATCTGGTAGCCGCACAACTCACGCGTGGTGCCCGACGAGGTCAGCGCGATCTTCAGGTCGGGAGTGCCCCGGTCAATGCGCCGGAATGACACCCGGCCGCCGCCGATCCAGCTGCGCGGGTTGCCCAGGGTCGCCTCGACCAGCTTCGCGAAGCCCGCGTCACCGGCGAAATCGGTGCCGATGAGCCCGTCCTCCACCTGCACCTGATAGGTGTACACCTGACCGCTGTCGCCGACCCGGTCGGTGGTGCCGTGCACGACGTGGAAGGTCTTCTTGCCGGTGACGGTGAAGCCACCGCCGGCACTCGGCAGCGCCCCGGCGGTCAGCAGCGCCTCGTCGACGGCGCCGCTGGGCGCGCCGATCGCGTGGCTTTCGCGGGTCACGTCGACATTGCGGCCCGACGGATCCAGCGACGGCGAGGAGTCCGCGCCTGCGGCCGTCGCATCTCGGATGGTCATGATGAGCAGGATGACCGTCAGCACCGCCAGGACGGGAATCGCGTACGCTCGCCAGCCGTAGGTCGCAACGAAACGGCCGAAGGCGCTCTGCGGCCCGGGTGGCGGCGGGTCGCCGTCCGCGCGGGCGCGCCCGCTCTCGTCGGTCGGATCCCACCGTGCCCGGAGTGGCTGATCCGGCAGTGGCCGCCGGCGTGCCGAGGACACACCGGCGTCACCCCCGTCGCCGTCGGGTGGGGCGACAGATGGCCCGCTCGCGTCATCCTCGGGGCCGGCAACGTCATTTGTGCGGCTCACGTGTCACACCTTCTCACAGTGAAGTGCGAATTTCGTGGAGGACATTACGGGCGGACGACGATTCCCGCATCGGGCGGCCCTCGCGGACCCGCAGGTGCTGACGCGTCGACGCCCCCGCCGACGAGTACCCTCTAGCCATGTCCACCGCCGCAAAGATCTCCGCCGGGCGTAACGGCACCCGACTCCCCCGGAGTGCCCGGCGCAGGCAGTTGCTCGACGCCGCCAGTGAGATCTTCGTCGAGCGCGGCTACCACTCCGCCGGCATGGACGAGATCGCGATCCACGCCGGGGTCAGCAAACCCGTGCTCTACCAACATTTCCCGTCGAAGCTCGATCTCTACCTCGCGGTCGTCGATTCCCATGCCGAGAAGCTCGTCACCGACGTCAACACCGCCCTGCTCACCACCACCGACAATCACCGGCGCGTGCGTGCGGCCGTGCAGGCGTTCTTCGACTTCATCGACCAGGACAATTCCGGCTACCGACTGATCTTCTCCTCCGATGCGATGGATCCGGCGGTGATCCGGCGGGTCGAGGGCGCCACCGAGGCATGCGTCGATGCCGTGTACGGGCTGGTCATGCAGGATTCGGGGCTCGACCCGTATCGGTCCCGGATGCTCGCGGCCGGCCTGGTCGGCGCAAGCCAGGTCAACGCGCGGTACTGGCTGGAGGCCAAACGTCCGGTCGACAAGCAGACGGCCGTCGACACCACCGTCGCCCTCCTATGGGGTGGGTTGTCGCATGTGCCGATGCATGATGTCGCCGGGCCCGATCCTTCTGCGTCCGATCCTTCTGCGTCCGATCCTTCTGCGTCCGATCCTTCTGGGCCGCGTCAACGGCATCCGAACACTGATCCGGCCGACCACAGATCCCCGTCCGCTCCCCGAAGATGACCGCCCGGGCCCACCTCGGGGAGGGACAGTCGATCAGGAGCCGAAGCCGACGCGGCGATTCTCCGACGCGCTGACCTCAATGTAGGCGATCCGCGTGACCGGAACCAGGAAGCGGGATCCGCGATCGTCTTCCAGGGTGAGCAGCTTCTCGTCACCGCCGAGTGCACCCTCGATCGTGGCGAGCGCCTGCTCACTGCTCAACGGCGACGCGATCGACAGTTCCCGTGGGCTGTCGGTGATGCCGATCTTCACTTCTACGGTCATGGTCACCCTTCTCTGCCGTACCCGGCGCTTGTGCCGTGCCCACCCAGGTTAGAGCACGGGCGCAGCTGATCCGCCCGCCCTAGCCCAGTCCCATGTCGGACATGCGCTGTGCGTGGCGGGCGGTGACGGTGTCGAAGAAGTCGGCGGCACCGGTGAGGGGGGCGGTCTGCGCGAAGAGCAGATCCATCACGTCGTCCTCGGCGGCAAGCACCCACTGCGCATGAGTGACCGCCTCACCGAGCAGGCGCCGCCCCCACAGGGTCAGCGGGGACTTCAGCGCCGGGTCGGCGGCGATCGCGGCCCGGACCTGTTCCCGCGCGAACACCGAGCTCCCGGTCTCGGCCATCACCGCGGCGACGACGTCTCGGGCTGCGGTCGGCAGCGCGCCGGCGGCCTCGAGGTAGAAGTCGGCGGCCAGGCCGTCGCCGACGTAGGCCTTGACGAGCGCCTCGAGCCAGGTCTTGGGAGTCGTGACCCGGTGGTACTGATCGAAGACGCCGCGGTAGCGTTCGACCGATTCGACGGGATCGAGACCGCGGGCGGAGACCTGTTCGGACAGCAGCTCGAAGTGCGCGATCTCCGAGCCGGCCATCCGGGCGATGGCGATACCACTCGGTACGTCGGGGGCCATCGACGATTCCTCGATCAGCCGGTAGAAGGCCGCGTACTCACCGGCGAGTAGCACCGCGAACAGCTTGGCGATGGCGCGCTGGTCGGGGTCGTCAGCGGGGGTCTGCACGGGCTCGGGTGCCGCACTGGGGCTCGACATGGATCCGATGGTATCGGGTCGGGTTTGCCAACCTGCGTACACTGACATCTGGTGTAGTACCGCGAATGCGCTGATCTGCTTGCCTGGATCCGCCCCGGGTCCGCCGAGGTGTCCCACGACTGCGTGATGCCTCCGGCCCCGGACCGACTCGCGGACCACCAGACATTGTGCGCGCACTCTGGTAAGCCCACTGTCCTCGCCGCGGCCGCTCGGCTGCGCGCCGGTGGCGCCTTTCGTGCGTGCTGGGCCAACACGGAAGGCAATTGAATACCCATGACCGATTCTGGCGTGCACACGACCATCGTCGACGACACCCACACCTCCCCGACCTTCGCCGAATGCGGCGTGGACCCGCGTATCGTCGCCGCACTCGCCGACGACGGCAAGGTCCACACCTTCGCCATCCAGGAACTGACGCTGCCGCTCGCGCTGGCCGGCGACGATCTCATCGGGCAGGCCCGCACCGGCATGGGCAAGACCTACGGCTTCGGCGTCCCGCTGCTGCATCGGCTGATCGACGCCGAGCATTCGGGCATCCGCCCGCTCGACAACACCCCGCGGGCCCTGGTCATCGTGCCAACCCGCGAACTGTGCCTGCAGGTGACCGGCGATCTCGAGGTCGCCGCCCGCGGGCTCGAGGTCACCACGCCCGACGGCGCGACGCGCCCGTTCCGGATCACGGCCATCTACGGCGGCCGCCCGTACGAGGCGCAGATCGCCGACCTCCGCAAGGGCGTCGACGTCGTCGTCGGCACACCGGGCCGCCTACTCGATCTCGCGCAGCAGGGGCACCTGATCCTCGGCAAGGTGGAGATCCTGGTGCTCGACGAGGCCGACGAGATGCTCGATCTGGGTTTCCTCCCGGACATCGAGCGCATCATCTCGGCGCTCCCAGGTGCCGGCACGACGGCAGCCGACGGTGCCCCCAAGCAGCGGCAGACGATGCTGTTCTCGGCCACGATGCCGGGCCCGATCGTCACGCTCGCCCGGACGTTCCTGCACCGGCCCACGCACATCCGCGCCGAGCACGCCAACGACTCAGCCGTGCACGAGCGCACCACCCAGTACGTCTACCGTGCGCATGCGCTCGACAAGT
>JASGFO010000202.1:0-7346 GCA_047605505.1 Gordonia sp. (in: high G+C Gram-positive bacteria)
CCGGCGTCGCCGCAACCGGCATGGCCACGCAGGCCGACAACGTCGTGACGAAGGCAATCGCCGGGCTCATCACGAGTCGGATCGCGCGCCCAGCAGCCGACTCGGCTCGTTCGGTGATCTGGTCGGCCACCTCGCCCGATATCGAGCAAGGAGTCTTCGTCGGGCCGGACCTCAAGCGGCGCAAGACCGTGCTGCGCGTCGCCCACGTGCGCGGCGCGGCCGCCGATCCCGCGTTCCAGGCACGTGTCAGCCGGTTCGTTCACGAGCTCACGCCGGCATGAGCACCCCGGTATAGCCCGCTGTGCCCTCGGAGGACGTCATGGGGCGACCTACCGGACCTCCTGCTCAGCCCAGCAGGCCGCCGAAACGCCCAGCCCGGCGCCAACCTGTCACGGCCCGGCCGGACGTGGTGGTCGGTGCCGCCCGGGCGCATGGCTGAGCTCGAAGAACTGGGTTGACGGGTATCAACGGAACAAGCACAAGCGCACCAGGCCACCCGCACCCGACCCGCCCGCAACCCACGCTGAGCTTCCGGCGCGGGCACATCGTTCGCCTCGAAGCCCGTCCGGCCGAGCAGGCCCGCCCATCTCGGTTCGCCGGCTTCAGCCCAGCAGGCTGCCGACCACCTCGACGATGTCGGCGAGCGGGGCCTGCCGCTGAGCGCCGGTGGCGAGGTTCTTGACCTCCACGTTGCCGTCGGCGAGTTCGCGGTCACCGAGTACCAGCGCCACCCGCGCACCCGAGCGGTCGGCCGCCTTCATCGCGCCTTTGAGACCGCGGCCACCGTAGGCGAGGTCGACGCTGATGCCTGCGGCGCGCAACCGTCCCGCGACCGCGACCAGCTCGGCCTTGGCCGCTGATCCCAGCGGCACACCGAACACCTGGCAGCGGGCGGCGTCGGCATCGGCGACCCCTTCGGCGCGCAGCGCGAGCACAGTCCGGTCCACGCCGAGACCGAATCCGATGCCCGAGAGGTCCTGCTTGCCGCCGATCTGCCGCATCAGGCCGTCGTAGCGGCCGCCGCCGCCGATCCCCGACTGCGAGCCGAGACCATCGTGCACGAACTCGAAGGTCGTCTTGGTGTAGTAGTCGAGCCCGCGCACCAGCCGCGGGTTGCGCACGTACGGGACCTGCAGGCGGTCCAGGTGGGCGAGCACCTCATCGAAGTGGGCGCGCGCGGCGTCGGAGAGGTAGTCCACCAACAGCGGCGCGTCGGCGGTGACGGCCTGGATCTCGGGGCGCTTGTCGTCGAGCACGCGCAGCGGGTTGAGTTCGGCGCGGCGGCGCGTCGGCTCGTCGAGGTCGAGCCCGAACAGGAACTGCTGCAACGCTTCCCGGTAGCGGGGCCGGGTCTCGTCGTCACCCAGAGAGGTGATCTCGAGCCGGAAGCCGCGCAGACCGAGGCGTCGGTAACCCTCGTCGGCGATGGCGATGACCTCGGCGTCGAGCGCCGGATCGTCGACGCCGATGGCCTCCACACCGACCTGCTGGAGCTGGCGGTAGCGGCCTTCCTGGGGGCGTTCGTAGCGGAAGAACGGACCGGCGTAGCACAGTTTGACCGGCAACTGGCCACGGTCGAGGCCGTGCTCGATGACCGCCCGCATGACGCCGGCAGTGCCTTCGGGGCGCAGCGTCACCGACCGGTCGCCGCGGTCGGCGAAGGTGTACATCTCCTTGCTGACCACGTCGGTGGACTCACCGACACCGCGGGCGAAGAGCGCGGTGTCCTCGAAGATCGGCAGCTCGATGTGGCCGTATCCGGCGCGGCGGGCCGCGTCGGTGAGGGTGTCGCGGACCCGCCGGAAATCCGCCGACGACGGTGGGTAGTAGTCCGGGATTCCCCGCGGTGCGCGGAACTCGCTCACAGTCCGAAACGTCCCTTCTTCACGGCATCGTGGGCGTCGCCGAGGAACGGATTGCCGGTCCGCTCGGCGCCGATCGAGGTCTGCGGCCCGTGGCCGGGCAGCACGACGGTCTCGTCGGGCAGCGGCAGCAGCTTCGCCGCGATCGACGCGAGCAGCTGCTGATGGTTGCCGCCGGGCAGATCGGTGCGCCCGATGGACCCGGCAAAGAGTACGTCACCAGAAAAGCGCACCGGTACCTCGGTTTCCGCGCCGGCGCCGTCGACGCCGGGCACGGTGATCCCCAGCAGCACCGACCCCTGGGTGTGCCCGGGCGCGAGGTCGACCGAGAAGCGCAGTCCGGCGAGTTCGACGTGGTCACCGTCGACGAAGTCGATCACCGTGTCCGGCTCGGTGAAGGTGAGCGCGCCGATCAGCCGGCCGAGCATGGGTCCGAGGCCGGCACCCGGGTCGGCCAGCATCGGTCGGTCGGCCGGATGAATATAGGCGGGGATGCCGAACCGGTCGCAGAGTTCGGTGGCATTCCAGGTGTGGTCGAGATGTCCGTGGGTCAGCAGCACCGCCACCGGGGTCAGGTCGTGGGCGGCCAGCGTCTCCAGGACCGTCGGCGCCGCATCCTGACCGGGGTCGATGATCACGGCGTCGGCGCCGTGATCGGCGGCGACCACGTAACAGTTCGTCTGGAACATCCCGGCCGGAAACCCGGCGATCACCATCGACATCTCACTCCTCGGTGTGGTGGGGGCCGCCGGCGCCCCGCCGCACCGGCCGGGCGAGTCCACGAACACGGCCCGGTCCCATTGTGACCGAGGGGTCCGACGCAGCCGACCCCTGGTCGGCCAACTCTCAGCCCGAACTGGCACACTGGCGCATCGAGCATTGTCGAGGTCCGTCCGGGAGGGTCCACCAGCGTGTCCACGAATGAGAGCGTGTCCAACGAGGAACGCCGCGAGGCGGCCAAGCGGAAACTCGCCGAACGTCTCGACCGCGAACGGGCCGCCGCACGCAAGCGCAAGATCATCATCGGCTCGATCTCGGGTGTCGTGGTGCTGGCGGTGGTCGCGACCGCGACCTATTTCATCGTCGACAAGATCCAGACCGACCGCTACAACGCCGCGCACCTGGACTGCGACTACGTGACCACCGAGAGCCTCTTCAAGGACACGCCGACCAAGATCCCGGACACCATCACCGACCCGGCGCAGCGCGCCCTGTTCCAGGAGCGCCTGGACAACCTGACCGCGGGCAAGGCCAAGCAGCGCACCTCCCCCAAGCCGGGCACCTCACAGCTCAAGGAGGGCACCGCCACGCTGACCCTGGCGACCAGCCAGGGGGATATCGGAGTCACGCTCAACCGCAAGGGTGCTGCCTGCAACACCGCGGCCGTCATCTCACTCGCCGAGCACGGCTACTACAACAACACGCCGTGTCACCGGATGACCGGGGGTGCGCTCAAGGTGATCCAGTGCGGTGACCCGACCGGGACCGGCGCCGGCGCCCCGGGCTGGACCAGCCCCGACGAGCCACCGACCACTCTCAAACCCGCAGGCGAGGCCAACCCGATGACCGGAGAGGCCCCGGTCACCTATCCGCGCGGCACCATCGCGATCGCCAACAGTGGCCAGCCGCAACAGGGTGAACCCAACTCCGGGGGCGCGGCCCAGTTCTTCATCCTGGTCCAGAACGGCACCCTGCCGGCCAACTATGCCGTGGTCGGCACGGTCGGCGCGGCGGGCATGAAGGTGGTCGACAAGGTGTACAAGGGCGGCATCAATCCCGGGGTCAGCCCGAACCAGCTGACCGGTTCGCTCGAACGCAGTCCCGAGGACGGCACCCCGAAGCTGCCGTTGACGATCGAGAAGGCGACGGTGTCCTGAGCGCGGCCGGCGTCGAAACCGTAGTCAGCCGGCGATCAGCTTGTTGACGGCACGATTGAGGCTGTTCGGGATGAACTTCGCGCCGTTGGCGACCACCGTCGTCATCGTGCCGACAGAGTAGGCCGTCCGGTGGGTCAGTCGATCGAGGGTGGTGGGGTGCACCGACTTCCAGACCACCTCGGCGACATCCTCCGGAGTCAGTCGTACCCCGGTGGTCTTCGCGGACTTGCTCTCGGTGTCCGCGAGCGCGGTCTTGGTCCACATCGGCCAGATCGAGACGACGCGGATGTCGTCCTCGGACCACTCGATCTCCAGGGCTTCGGTGAGGCCGGCGACGAAGAACTTGGCCGCACTGTAGGTGGCCATGCCCGGCTGCCCGTAGATGGCCGATGCCGACGCGATGTTCACCAGGTGCGCATTCGGCGTGCGTCGGAGATAGGGAAAGGCCGCCTGTGCGCCGAGGGCGACGCCGAGGGCGTCGATGTCGATCTGCGTCTTGATCGCGCTCGGTGTCACCGCATGCAGATCACCGGGGATCAAGACACCGGCATTGTTGTCGAGCACGTCGAGCCGACCGCCGGTGTGCTCGGTGAACTCTGCCAGGGCCGCGGCCCACTGGTCGGGATCCCGGACATCGAGAGTCCCCGTGAGGTAGTCGGGGTTCTCGGCTTTCGCGGCGGCGAGCGCCTCGGCGTTGACGTCATAGACGCCGACGGTCCAGCCGTCGGCGGCGAACCGTCTCGCAGTGGCACGGCCGATTCCGGCAGCACCACCGGAAATGAAGATGGCAGGCATGAGTTGTCTCCACATTCTGCCCCGTTATGGGCATGATCTGACAAGGTCAACGATCTGCTGTGACCGCGACACGCCCGATCGGATACCGCAGGGTCCTTGCGATATCCGACCGGGCGTCGGCGTTTTCAGTCGATGACGCCGTCGGCCCGCAGTTGCGCCAGCCGCCCGGCGGGTACGCCGATCATCGCGAGTATGCGTTCGGTATCGGCACCGGCGGCTGAACCCGGGGTCGGTTCGGCGGGCGCGGTCCGGCTGAACCGCGGTGCGGGCGCCGGCTGCACGATGCCACCCACCTCCACGAAGCTCTTCCGCGCCGCGTTGTGCGGATGATCGGGGGCCTCCCACGGGGAGAGCACCGGGGTGACGCACGCATCGGAGTCGGCGAACACCTCGGTCCACTCGTCCCGGGTCCGGCCGGCGATCACCTCGGCGATCCGGGCGCGCAGCGTCGCGGCGGAGTCGAGATCGTACTGATGCGGCAGATCCTCATCCCGCAGACCCAGCCGATCGAGCATCTCCTCGTAGAACTGCTCCTCGACGCAGCCGACGGCCAGATACTTCCCGTCTTCGCACTCGTAGGTGTCGTAGAAGGCCCCGCCGGTGTCCAGCAGATTCTCGCCACGCTCACCGTCCCAGAGTCCGGCCGCGTGCATCGCGTGGAGGAATGCCGTGATCAGCGCCGCCCCCTCGACCATCGAGGCGTCGACCACCTGGCCGCGACCCGACACCGACCGCTCATACACCGCGGCGAGCACACCCATCGCCAACAGCAGACCGCCGCCGCCGAAGTCCCCGAGCAGGTTGACCGGCGGGACCGGGCGGTCACCCGCCCGGCCGATCAGATGCAGGGCGCCGGACAGACCGATGTAGTTGATGTCATGTCCGGCGCGGTCGGCCATCGGACCGGTCTGCCCCCAGCCCGTCATCCGGCCGTAGATCAGACGCGGATTGCGGGCCGCGCAGTCCTCCGGCCCGATACCGAGCCGCTCGGCGACGCCGGGCCGGAAGCCCTCCACCAGGATGTCCGCGGTCTCGACGAGCGCCAGCACGATGTCCCGGCCCGCCTCGGTCGACAGGTCCACCGACACCGACGCGCGGCCCCGATCGAGCACCCCCGACGGCGACAGCAGGCCACCGGCCGAGTTCGCCCGGTCGACCCGGATCACCTCGGCACCCAGATCCGCCAGGATCATGCAGGCAAACGGGCCGGGGGCGAGACTGGCGATCTCGATCACGCGCAGTCCCGCGAGCGGTCCGGTCACGCCGCGTCCCGGGGCAGTCCCAGCATGCGCTCGCCGATCACGTTGAGCTGGACCTCGGTGGTACCGCCGTAGATGGTCGTCGCCCGTCCGGAGATCAACTGCTCGATCGCCTTGTCGCTGCGTTCACCGGGGACGGCGACCGCACCCGCGATGCCGAGCTCGGCCACGACGAACTCCGAGATCGCCTGTCCCAGATCCATGCCCAGGAGCTTGCCGACGCTCGAGGTGGTGCTGACATCGATACCCGCGAGTTGTTTGAGCACCACGCGGGCGGCGATCACATCGATGGCCCGGGCGTCGGCGATCAGTTCCCCGACACGGACCCTGGCGTGGGTGCTCAACTCGCGGCCGATGGCGAACTTCAGCAGATCGGTCTCGGTCGCGTAGGCCTCCATCTTCTGGCTCAGTGCGACCCGCTCGCCGGCGAGGGTCGTACGCGCGACATTCCAGCCGTCGTTCACCTCGCCGACGACGCCGTCATCGGGAATGAAGACGTCGTCGAGGAAAACCTCGTTGAACAGCGCCGAGCCGGTCATCTCACGGAGTGGGCGCACGGTGATCCCGGGGGTGGACATGTCCACGACGAAGTAGGTGATGCCCCGATGCTTGGGTGCCGACGGATCGGTGCGCGCGATCAGCATGGCCCAGTCGGAGAACTGCGCCACCGTGGTCCAGATCTTCTGGCCGTTGATCTTCCACCCGCCGTCGACCTTCTCGGCCTTGGTCGACAGCGACGCCAGATCGGATCCAGCGCCCGGTTCGGAGAAGAGCTGGCACCAGACGAACTCGCCGCGCAGGGTGGGGACGGCGAGCTCGTCCTTCTGCCGCTGGGATCCGTGGGCGACGATGGCGCCGACCGCCCAGCTTCCCATCAACAACTGTGGCAGCTGGATCCCGGACCGGGCGATCTCCTGCGAGATCACCACCTGCTCCAGCGGTGACGCCGCCCGGCCGTAGGGCACCGGCAGGTGCGGCTGCACCCAGCCGCCGTCGCCGAGGGCGATGAGCTGGTCATCCTCGTCGAGTCCGACCAGTGGCGCGAGCGCCGCCCGGATATCCCCACGGATCGCCTCTGCCTCGGCCGGAAGCTCCAGGTCGTTGGGCAGTGTCTCCCCGGACAGCGCCCGTTCCGCCACGGCGAGCGCGCGTTCCTCGTGTGTCCCGAGCTGTGCGCGGATCGACAAGGCCCGGCGGTAGTACAGGTGCGCGTCGTGCTCCCAGGTGAAGCCGATGCCGCCGTGGACCTGGATGCAGTCCTGGGCCACGCCGACCGCCGCGTCGGGCACGATCGCCGCCGCGACGGCGGCCGCGTAGTCCGCGGTCTCGTCGCCGCGATCGAGTTCGGCGGCCGCATCCCACACCACGGCACGGCACTTCTCGAGGGCGATGCCCATCCGCGCACACTTGTGCTTGACGCCCTGGAACTGGCCGATGGGTCGGCCGAACTGCTCGCGGGTCTGGGCGTAGCCGGCGGCGGTCGACACGCACCAGGACATGACGCCGACGTCCTCGGCGCCCAGGATGACCGCGGCGATCGACTGCATCCGGGT
>JASGFO010000203.1:0-7343 GCA_047605505.1 Gordonia sp. (in: high G+C Gram-positive bacteria)
ACTATCGAGTTCTCAACGAACACACACCCACCAACACCACCCACCACGGCAGACATCAGCAGACACATCAATTATTTAACCTGACCGTAACCCCGTTTCCGAGGCAACCCCATCAGACTACCAGACCCACAACCCAGAAGCAAATCTACGATCTGCCCCAGAGTTGGCCGTTTGGCCATCCCACTCGGAACCGGGCAATCAAAACGACCACGATCCACACTCGGGAGGTCCAGCGCGAACCCGTACCTTCACACCCGTTCGAAGCCTCTCAGGCCCTCCGGGGCGGCGCCGTGGCGCGCTGACTTGAATTAAGTTACGCACCGCGCGGCGCGGAATCAAATCGCCTGGTCACCGCCTCCGGCCGGAGGCATTGTCGCAGGTCAACGGATTGTCCGGGCGGCGCCGATGGCGTCGAATCGACCGTCGGCGCCCAAGTCGATTGGTGTGATCTACCGCATACTACCGCCCGTTCGGCTAGTTCAGGGTGTCTTCTTGGCCAGTTTCGCCGAGAACGCGCAGGTCATAGCGTTGCCACCATGACGATCACCGTGAGCGCTGGGGCACCCACGACGCGCAGCTTCACCGTGTGGCGGTCGTCGACCCCGCCGGCCGGTTTCCTGGTGGCGGGCCGCGCCGGTTGGCGGATCACCCGGCCGCGGGGTGGCGAGCACGTCGAGGTGGCCCATTCACTCACCACCGCAGACATCTCCGACGACACGATGGTGACCGCGGTGCTCGGGCTCGTCGACGCCGGTGCCGTCGCCGGCCAGTGGGAGTTCGAGGAGGTCGCGGTCGGGATCATCCGGAGCACCTCGCCCTCCCCCGAACGTGCATGGGCGGCGTTCTACGACAACTCGGTGCGCGCACTCCGCGACGGTTCGGCCGCGTTCGCCCCGGTACACCGGCGGGCCCGCAGCCTGATCCGGGGGCACAGCGTGCTCGAGGTGGGTTCCTGCTTCGGCTTTCTCGCCTTGCAGTGCGCCGAGGACGGTCGCGATGTCTCGGCTCTCGACATCTCTGCCGGCGCCGTGGGACTGCTCACCCAGGCCGCGCGGCGCCGCCGCACGCCGGTCTCCGGCCTCGTCGGTGATGCGACCGAGCTCGCCTTTGCCGACAACTCCGTCGACACCGTCACCCTCATCCACCTGCTGGAACATCTCGGTGAGGCGCGGGCGATCCGGGCGATCGAGGAGGCCTTGCGGGTCGCGCGGCAACGCGTGATCGTCGCCGTTCCCTACGAGGAGAGCCCCAGCGAGCACTTCGGGCATCTCGTCTCGCTGACCGAGGCCGACCTGCGCCGATGGGCTGACGCCGTCGAACATTCGGGCGCGTGGTTCCTCGACGATCGGGGCGGTTGGCTGATCCTGGACCCGCCCACGTCGACCCACCTCTGGCGAACCACCGCTACCCACTGATACCGGCGCTGTCGCAGCAGGCCATGGGACACTGCACCGCACGCCGTCAGATGAGGCCCCGCTTACTCGCGATGTATACCGCGTCGGTGCGCGTGCTGACGCCCAGCTTGCGGATGATGTTGCGGATGTGGAACTTCACCGTCGACTCGGAGATGAACAGCGTAGCCCCGATGCGCTTGTTGCTCAGCCCGTCGGCCAACAGTCGCAGGACCTCGCGTTCCCGCTCGGTCAGGGTGTCCGACGAGGTGCCGTCGCCGGAGACGGTACGCAGGACGATCGCCGCACTCCGCGGGTCGAAGGCGCTGCCACCACCGGCGACCGCGAGAATCGCCCGGACGAGCTCGGTGGTGTCGACATCTTTGACGACGTAGCCGCGCGCCCCGGCCTTGACCGCCCGGACGACGAGGTCGTCGTCGAGGAAGGTCGTCAGCACGAGTGCGGCGACCTCGGGGAACCGACCGGCGAGGGCGGTGATGAGCCGCAACCCCTCGTACTCGGTGCTTGCGCTCAGTTTGAGGTCCACGACCACCACGTCGGGACGGCACCGCGCCACCTCGGCGAGCGCGGCGTCGAATGAATCCGCCTCGCCTACAACCGAAATCGACTGCTCTCGGTCCAGCAGCGAGCGGATTCCAGCACGCAGGAGCGCGTGGTCGTCAACAAGCATGGTCCGCACCGGTACCACCGCCGTCGCAGATTTCGGGTCGCTCATCGGGCCACCTCCGGTTGATCGGACCGCCGGGCGCCGACGGTCGCCCCCGCGCGGCCGGGATCGGGAATCTCCACCGCCACCCGCACGCCACCCATTCGCGATCGGCGAATCCGTAAGTGCCCGTGGAGATCTCTTGCTCGCGTCGCCATGTTCACCAGCCCCCGATGCCGGCCGGCGAGGTCACCGAGCGTCGCCGCCCGCAAGACGCGCCGCAGGTGTCCGGGGTCACCGGTGCCGTCGTCGTCGACCGACAGCGACACCTCGTGGTCACCGTAGGTCAACACCACCCGAGCAGCCGTTGCCTCGGCATGGACGGCGGTGTTGAACAACGCCTCACCCGCAATCCGCAGGATGGCGTGCTGGAGATCGTCCGGGAGATCACGGCGCTTCCCGACCACGCGCACCTCGGTCGCGAGATCGGCCGGCATGTGCATCGAGCAGAGCTCATCGAGCACCTCACCCAGACTCAGACCTTCCACCGACGGCGACTGGTTGAGCGCATAGATGACCGATCGCAACTGTTCGACGGCCTCACGCGTCAACCGCCCGGCCACCGCCAGCCGCTGCGCCGTCACCGGATCCGACTCCATCCGGCATACCTCGATCTGCACCCCGGCGCTGAGCACCGACTGGGTGACCGAGTCATGCAGCTCACGGGCGATCCGTTCCCGCTCCTCGGTGACCAGCCGCTGCCGGATCACCGCGGACAGCTCCCGTTGTGTCCGTTGAAGTTCGACGTTCTGCACGGCGAGGTCGGCGGCCTGTGCCCGGGCCTGCGCGTAGGCGTCCTCGGCGCGGGCCAGCTGGTGGCGGCTCTCCTCCAGAAGCGCCGCGTTGAGCAGCGCGACCGCGGCTTGCCGGGCCAGGATGCGCAGCACGACGAGGTCGGCCGAGTCGACGCGGTAGTGACGTGACGTCCACGCCGACAGACCGCCGACGACACGGCCGTCCAGGTGCACCGGTACATGCAGGTGATGGTCGTCGACGACCGGTCGGCTCAGCGCGCCCATCTGGTGGCGCAGGATGTCGTTGAGCCGGTTGAGCACCTCGTCCGGCAGATTGCTCGGGATACGCGCCATCCGTACGCCCTCAAAGGCATAGATCGTCCCGTCGCCGGCCATCATCAGGTGTCGCGGTCCGGTCCGGTCAAGCTCGCCGTCGCACAGCGCGAACACCACCCACTCGGCGTCGAGATGTTCGGCGACCGCCCGCACCACCGACAAGACCAGGGTCTCGGGCCCCTCCGCGGTCTGCACGAGCGCGCGCGAGATCCGGTCCAACGCACCCACGACCCGGGTGAGCCGCTGCTCGACTCCCCGGAACTTGGCATAGTGCCCGCTCTTGACCGAATGCAGGCCGACCAGCGAGTCGAGCTGCTCATCGCCGCCCGTCGACGCCGACATCGCCGTCACCTCCCGCCCGGGCATCTACAGCGCTTCGCGGTACAGCGCCGCGACCTGCGCCGGGGTGGGCCGGCGGGGATTGGTGGCCATGCAGGCGTCGACCAGCGCGTTGCGAACGAGTCCCGGGATGTCGTCGGCCACCACACCGAACGCCGAGAGCGCCCCGGGCAACCCGACCGCCTGCCGCAGACCGGCGACCGCCGCCGCGAAACGTTCGGCGGTCGCCTGCGGCGACGACGCCTCACCGAGCCCGACGGCACGCGCGAGATCGACGTACGGGCGGGGATCGGTCTCGGCGTTGAAGCGGATCACATGCGGCAGCAGAACCGCGTTGATCGCACCGTGCGGCGCATCGCACATGCCGCCGACGGGATGTGACAGCGCGTGCGTCGCACCGAGGATCGCGTTGGTGAAGGCCATCCCCGCCTGTAGCGCCGCGTACGCCATGTCCATGCCGGCGGCGAGATCGGCGGGATTGTCCACCAGCCGGACCAGGCTCTGCCACGCCGATCCGATCGCGGCGAGTGCCGCACCGTCGGTCAACCGGGTGTGCACGACCGACGCGTAGGCCTCGATGCAGTGCGAGACCGCATCCATTCCGGACTGTGCGACCACCTCGTTCGGCATCGTCGCGAAGACCCGCGGGTCGATCACCGAGACGTTGGGCATCAGCCCGCGGCCGATGATCGTCACCTTGGTCATCCGGTCGGAGTCGTTGATGATGCAGAACTGGGACACGTCCGATCCGCTGCCCGCGGTGGTGGGGGCCGCGAGCAGCGGCGGCAACGGCTGGCGTGCCTTGTCGATGCCGACGTATTCGAGGATGTGGCCGCTGTTGGCCGCGAGGATCGCGATGCCCTTGGCCGCGTCGATCACCGACCCGCCGCCGAGCGCGACGATGCCGTCGCAGCGTCCGGCGTCGTAGCGATGAAGTCCGGCGACCACCTCACCGGCCCGCGGGTTGGGGCTGACGTCGGTGTACGACGAGGCGTGGATGCCCGCCGCGCGCAGGCGATCGCTCAGCTCGCCGAACCACGGCGTCGCGACGATGCCGCGATCGGAGACGATGAGCGGTCGACCCAGGCCCAGACCCGCCGTGGCCCGGGGGATCTCCGCCAGCGCCCCGGCACCGATGATGACCTCCGGTACATGGAACTTCGTCACACGCGGCGAGTTCCGCACCGGGGCGTCCACGCCCAACACGGCACGTCGATGATCTACCGCCTCATTCACTGTCACTGTGATGCATCTTACAGGCGCCGACGATGCACCGGCGTTGCACCGACCTCGGCGGGGCGATCCGATCGGGGTCGGGTGGCCGTCACACCGTCGTTGCGTCAACCGACACCTGCTCCAACGCGGCGAGGTCATGGATGATGTGCACGCGGTCGCAGTAGGCGGCGTATCCGGGCAGATCACACGAACCCAGCCCCCAGGAGTACTTGGGTTCCGGCGTGATCCAGATGACCTCGCGCGCACGCCGCGAGATCTCGGCGAACGCGGCCAGGTTCGGGTCGCGGCCGTTGTTGCGGCCGTCGCCGAGCACGATGACCGTGGTCCGCCGGCTCACGCCACCTCCATATTCCTCCAGGAACGTCCCCAGCGCCGCGCCGTAGTCGGAGTCGGCATCGGTGTCGAGCACCCCACCGTTCGTCAAACCCGTCACGACCAGCGACAATGCGTCCTCGATCGGATGCTCGGCGAACAGGTCGGTGATCTCCACCAGATCGGCCACGAACGCGAACGACCGCACGTGCGCGACCATCGACTGCAGTCCGTGCACGAGCTGCAGGGTGAACCGGGCGGCCGCCCGCACCGACAGCGACACGTCGGCGAGGATCAGCAGGCTCGGCCGGTCCTCGACCTTCGCCACCGTGATCGGCCGGAACGGCACCCCGTCGTAGCGGAGGTTCGCGCGCATGGTGCGGGCGGCGTCGACGGAGCCACGCGCCGCGACCTTGCGCCGCGACCGCGGCGCCCCGTCCAGGCTGCGGATCAGCCGCCGGATCGAATCCTCGAGACTCGCCCGCTCGTGCTCCCTGATGACATCCCGGACCTCGGCGGAGACCTCGCGTTCCTCGATCTTGTGATCGGTGGCCATCAACTGTTCGAGATGATCCCGCAGCTTCTCGGGCAGCCCGTCGAGCAGCCCCGCGAGTGCGCTGCGCAACGCCGCGAGCTCCTCGGGATCGGGTTGCGCCGCGTCGTCGGAATCGTCGTCGAGCCACCGCAGCAACGCCATTTCCTGCGCCACCGACAACTCGACGTCGAGAGTGGTCCGGTCGTCGGTCACCAGGTCACCCGGCTTGCCCGGATTCGTCAGCCGCGACACGGTGAGCTGCACCCGGGCCGCCTGTTCGGAGTTGGGCACCTCATCGGACGAGAGCACGATCTCCTCGGTCAGCGACGACATGTCCAGGCGGTTGGCCTCCTGATGCAGGTTGTACTGCTCGGCGAGATCCTCGGGATCGAAGTAGTCCTTGAGATTCGACGGCTTGCCGTGACTGTGCCCCTGCTGCGGGGTCTCGCTGACCTCGTCGGACAGGCTGTACTCGGTCAGCTCGCCACCGTCGGAGAGATCGTCGTGGGTGTGTGCATGCCCGGCGCCGTCAGCCCCGGCCAGGACCGGGCGCAGATGAAAGAACTGGTCGAAAACCTCGTGAAAGGTGTCCTCGTCGCGCCGGTCCTTGACCAGGCAGACCTCGAGCGCCGACCGCAGCAGATCCCGGTCACCCAGGATCTCGGCGGTCGCGGTCGCCGACATCGCGTCCATCGCCTCGGACACCCCGATCCGGAGTCCGTGCAGACGGAGCAGACGGACAAAGCGGTGAATCGCGTCTTCCATCGTTCCTCTTCCCGCAATTCCGTCCCGCGCCGGCGACCCGGTCAGAACGGACGCTTGCGCGCGCTGCCGCCACGGGCCGCGAACGAGCGGCTGCCCTGCCCGGCGCTGACCGTGCGGGTACCGATGTCGTGGCTGTGGCCGGGCGCGCCGTAGTAGTCGTCGCCGTGCCGGCCGGGCTCGTCCTTCGACGCCCGCTTGGCTGCACCGCTGTGGTCGGCATGGTCGTGATCGTGGTCGTGATCATGGGCGTGTCCGTGTGAGTGCCCGTGGCCGTGGGAATGCCGATGCGTGGGCACCTCGGCGTTGGGATCGACGAGCCGCGGCAGCGCGTCGATGGCCCGTGACAGGTCGCGGTCGTACTTGACGACGACGTTGGCGGTGTCGGCGAGGACCTCGGCAGTGAGCTCGGAGGCACCGAGCACCGCGAGCGTGCGCGCCCAGTCGATGGCCTCGGAGATGCTCGGCGCCTTGCGGAGATCGAGTTCACGCAGCCCACGGACGATCTCGACGAGCTTGGCAGCCAGCGTCTCCGAGAGCCCCGTCTTCTTGGATTTGATGATCTCGAGCTCCCGGTCGGCGGCCGGATAGTCCAGCGAGAGGTGCAGGCAGCGACGCTTGAGCGCGGCCGAAAGATCACGGGTGTTGTTGGACGTCAGGATCACCAGCGGCGGATGCTTGGCGATGAAGGTGCCGATCTCGGGCACCGACACCTGGAATTCGGCGAGTAGCTCGAGCAGTACCGCCTCGAGCGCCTCATCGGCGCGGTCCACCTCGTCGATCAGCAGGACCACCGGTGTCTCCGACCGCACGGCCTCCAGCAGCGGCCGGGGGGCGAGGAAGCGCTCGGAGAAGAACACGCTCTCCTCCGCGCCGATGCGGTCCACGGCCTCCGCGAGCGTCGCGGCGTCGGCGACCACCTGGGCGATCTTCTCCCGCAGCACCTGCGTGTACAGCAACTGCTTGCCGTA
>JASGFO010000204.1:0-7287 GCA_047605505.1 Gordonia sp. (in: high G+C Gram-positive bacteria)
CACCTCGCCGACGTCCGCAACGACCTTCACCAACCAGCCGATACCGGCCACCACCACCCGACGATCCTCATCGTCGACAACACGCGGGTGCCCCGCGGCACCGACATCACCTACCCCCGCCGCCCCGGTGCCGCGTAGACAGGGTCTACGCCAGTGGACTCTGCGTCGCCGCGGTGGTGCGACCGCAGGGGCGCGACGCTCAACGCTGCGGCGAGCGCCGCCTCCGCACCGGGTGGCACGAGTACGACGGCTGCCCGCCAGGCCGCGCGGGCCACCTCGTCGTCGGCGTCGTGCAGCATCGCCGGAAAGACCCGCGACCACACCGGCCGCTCCGGCGACGTCTCCTGCCACCCCGGCTGGGCACCGATCTTCGAGAGGGTGTGCAGCGCTTGACTTCTGGCCTGCGATCCGGCGGCGTCGAGTTGCGATCAGCCGGTCGGTCCTCATGCTGTCATTGTCGTGTTGTTTCGCGGTCATCGCGATCACCTCCACCACCCCACTCACGACCTTGCCACCGTGTCATGGTCAACCGATGGGCGTACGTGCACGCGGGTCCGGGTCGCCGAACTCGGGGTGGTGAGACCCCCGCTGGTCGTCGGCGATCGGCAAAGGGGAATCCGCAGCATCATTGTCCCGGACACCCCATGCCGCGAGGGTGGCTGCCATGACCGACCCGATGAGCAACGTCGTACACAGGGCAATACCGGTCGGATAGTAGACGAGCACGACAAGCGAGGCGATCACCGGAATCGACCAGTACACCCGCGGAGTGACTGTTGATGCTCGAGTGCGAACGCCCTGGTACGGATCGGGCAGCAGCACGGAGAATCCCGCGATCAGGATCGTTGAGAGGAGCACATCGCTGAGCCGATGCCACCCGGCAGTGATCAACCCGAATTCGACCACCGTGGCCCATGTCCCACCGATGGCGGCGACCCACGGTCGACACGGCGGTGGCGTCAACAAGACGAAGACCACCACCAGCGCGGTCGCCCCGGCGGCGTGGCCACTGGGCGCGGAATTTGTTGTCAGACTGATCCATTCGTGGAGTACCGGACGTATCAGCACGTGATCACGAAGCGTTTCGACCACGTACACCGACGCCGGTATGACAGCGGGCAACACGGCGAGGCGAGCGACTTCACCGAGGCCGAGACCACGCACGCGATCGGGACGGGTGGCAACAACCGCGACGATCAGCACTGCCATTGCCGTTGCGGCGACGAGCCAGAAGATCGGGGTGTCGAGGGTGTCCGGCACCACGATGGCAGGAACTGTGGTCACCGCGGTCAATCCGCGGCACATGGCGAAGAGGACCTGATCAAAAAGCTGGCCCGTCGATGTCCACACCGCCCCGACGTAGACGGCCGCCGCTGCGAGCGTCACCACCAGCAGCCGGCGACTCGTAGGTCCGAGCGGGAGCCGGATGCGGGAAGAAGGAGGCGTCATCGTCACCAAGCCGAGGGTAGGAAGCGAAACTGGGAATCGGCCGTACAAATACTGTTAGGGACAATGTGACCCAAAACGGACATCGCGGGCAGGCTGTGCGCGGAGCTGCGGTCAGGAGTGCCGCGGTACGCCCGCCTGCGACGACACTGACCTGGGCGCGGAAATACACGCGTTGCGGTGGAGTCGGTGCTCGTCAACGATGGCTGCATGCCCTCACCAAATACCGCCAGACCCGACGTCCTCGCGGATTTCACCCGGAAGCCCGAACGCCGGGGCGATCGAGACCTGCTCGACGAGATCCTCGATTCCACCCAGGTCGGAGTCCTGTCGACAGTGGTCGACGGCTGGCCATGGTCTGTGCCGATGCTCTTCGCTCGCGACGATGACCACATCCTGCTGCACGGCTCCACCGGGGCGGGAGCCCTCCGGCAGGTCGCCGCGGGTGCACCGGTGAGTTTCACCGTCTTTCTGCTCGACGGCATCGTGGTGGCCCACACCCTCTTCGACCATTCCGCGAATTACCGTTCTGCCGTGGTACGCGGCCGGCTCGAAACAGTCGCCGACGATCCGATCCGAGTACTAGAAGTACTGTCCGACAAGCTGATACCTGATCGGTCCAAGGAAACGCCGGTAATCACACGCAAGGAACAGGCGGCGACATTGACGTTACGGCTGCCCATCATCGACGGCGAATGGCTCGTCAAAGCGCGCAGCGGTGGGCCGGGTGTGGAGACCGACGCGTGGACGGGCGTGGTGCCCGTGCGCACCGTCTACGACGAGCCGATCACCTACACCGGCAGCGACGCGGATGTGCCGGAGTCGGTGCGTCGCCTCGCGAGGTGAGGCGCCGAAACTACCAGCGGTTCGGCAAGCCCAGCCAGTTTCGGCTGCGCAAACTGCGCGAATACCGTGCGAGAAGCGGCAAGAGAACCGTTGTGCGACAAGGGATCACCAGGAGGATACTGCTGGCCCAACGCCGCCGGCCGCTTGCGCGGTGGCGGGTATCCGTGCCATCCTCGTCAATCGTGATGACATCGACCGGAAAGGCGGCCGCCGCCACCCTCGGGTGAGCGCCGTGCCCAATCATTCGCATTTCTCCCCCTCCCCTATCGACTCGCCGCACATCGAAACACTCCGTGACGAGTGGCTCGCGCGGGGACTCCACGCCCGGCCCGCCGATCGCTCGGCCGCCGAATCCGCCCTCGCCGAACTCTATCGGCGCATCCGCCGCCCGGAACCCGAGTTCCACTGGGCGCCATCCCCTCCCGCCGCGCTGGAGCATATTGCCGCGCACGGGTTGTCCGCCCCGTTGACCCGAGATCTCCTCGACCGCCCCGCCGGGCGGATCGCGACCATGCTGGCCGCGTCTCGTCACCGCATGGATGCGGCCTGCGGTGCCGGACCCGACGGCGAGGGCCTCACCGATCCGTGGAGCGCACTGCTCGGCGCTCACGACGCCCTGCGTCAGGGGGTGTCGCCGGGTGCGGTGCTCCGCACTCAGATCCGGGATTCCTTGCGCACCAGTCTGATCGACGGCGTGGCCGGACCTCTCCGGGAACTGTGCCCAGCGCTGCGCAATCTGGTGACCGCCTACGGTCAGCAGGAGGCGGATCGCGTCGGATTCCATGCGATCGCCCGCGATCTCGGGGTCGCCGAATACCGCGACGACGACACCGAACTGCTCGAGATCCAGTCCACGCTCGTGGCAGCCACCGGCTGGTGGTGGGCGTTCGACGACGTCTGCGTGTTCGCGGAGCGACCGTCGACACTGCGGACCGAACCCTTCCCTGCCGCGGCCCGCGGCGAGCGCCGGCTGCACCATCCCACCGGCCGGGCGGTCGAATTCCCCGATCTGCGAGGGGTTTTCGCTCTCCACGGCACACGAGTCCCCGAGTGGGTGGTGACGGCGCCCTCGGTGGATCGGATCAGCGCCGAACCCCATCCCGCGATCCGCAGCCGCGCCATCGACCGGATCGGGTGGGACGCCTACCTCGACGCCGCCGGGGTCCGGTTGATCGACAAGGCCGAGAATCCGGCGCTACCCGGTGGCGTGCTCGCGTTGTACACGGCGCCACGCGGATCGCGAGGACGGGGACGGATCCTGGTGACCGACAATGGATCACCCGACGGCGGGTTGCGGTGGTGCCTGCGTGTCCCGGACCTCGCCTCGGCCGTCGAGGCGGCAGCGTGGACCTACGGCCTCACCGATTCCGCCTACCGCGCGGCCGGCGCGGCCGGAATCCAGGGCGATCTCGTCGTCGTCCCGCAGCGCCTGCGTCCCGACGTCGCCGTGCCCGCCAAGGCCCGGCCGGTGCCGGTCGGACGAGCGGGGTTGGCGTTGCCCGGGAGTTTCGGCGGGCCGGCGCACCGTCTGATCGCCTTCGACGAACACGCCCGGTGGACCGACGACGTCCACGGCCCGGTGGCACTCGGCATCCTCGAGACGCACGCGGTGACCCACCTCGTGCACCCGGGACACCCCCCGCTGCGCATCCCGGCCGGACGCCACGTCGTCGGGCGACGTCGGGAACGCACTGGGCGATGATTGCACGGGTCCGAGAAGCTCCCGACTACGTGCTGTAGTCGTAGAACCCCTTGCCGCTCTTGCGGCCCAGGTAACCGGCCTCCACCATCCGCTTGAGCAGTGGCGGCGGCGCGTAGTGCGGCTCAGCGAACTCGTCGTAGAGCGACTGCGCGGCATCGAGCAGGATGTCGAGGCCGACGGTGTCGGCGAGGGTCAGCGGACCCATCGGGTGGGCACACCCGTTGACCATGCCCGCGTCGATGTCCTCCTTGGAGGCGTAACCGCTCTCATACATCCGGACCGCGCTCGTGAGGTATGGGATGAGCAGCGCGTTGACCACGAAGCCACCCCGGTCACCACACTGAATTGTCTTCTTGCCCAGGTGAGCTCCGGCATATTCGGTGACCGCTGCGGCCGCCTCCGGTGAGGTGGCGAGACTCGAGATGATCTCGACGAGCGGCATCACCGGCACCGGATTGAAGAAGTGCACGCCGACGACGCGGGACTTGTCGGCGACCTCCTTGGCAACCTTGATGATCGGGATCGACGAGGTGTTGGTGGCCAGGATGGTGCCGGGCTTGGTGACCCGGTCCAGCTCGGCGAAGAAGCCGACCTTGAGCGACTCGATCTCCGGGAGTGCTTCGATCACGAGGTCGCGATCGGCGAAATCGTCGATCGTGGTGGTGGTCTGGATGCGGGCCAGGGCCGCGTCGGCGTCCTCACGGCTGATCTTGCCCGACTTGACACCGCGGGCCAGGGACTTCTCGATGCGGGCGGTGGCAGCATCGGCCGCCTCCTGATCGCGTTCGAGAACCAGGACGGCGTCGCCGGCCTTTGCCGCGACCTCCGCGATCCCCGCGCCCATCGTGCCGCCGCCGATTACGCCCAACTGGGTCATGTCCATCGTCTCCAAATCCTCGTCGGTACGTGGTCACCGAAGCCTTGCCGCCGGTCACCCGTGCTCGCCGGAAAACATAGTAGTGGGCGGGTGTTCGGCCGGCGCGCACCACCATCACCGGGGCCGGGTGAGACGCGCAGCACCGGCCGGCGCCGAGACGGTCAGCGGAGCTTCTGGCCGTAGACGCGGCTGATGTGCAGGGCCGCCAGAACACGCCGGTCGGTGACCATGACCTCGCGGTACTCCGCCCAGTCCGGGTGCTCGCCCGCACCGAGACGGTAGTACTCGACGAGGGCATCCACCTCGGGTCCGTTGGAGTCGGTCGCCGGGCCGGTCAGGGTCACGCTGCCCTCGGCGGTGGCCCAGGTGTAACCGTCCGGGCTCGTGTACTCGATGGCCGCGCGCGGATCGCGGCGCAGGTTTTTGGTCTTGGCGCGGTCGGCGGTCATCGAGATGTAGATGACGTCGGCGGTGCGGTCGTACACCGCGGTCACCGGCGAAAGCTGTGGCAGCCCATTGGATTTGAGTGTTGCCAGGACGCCGATCGTGGTGTCGGCGATGAGATCGCGCGGATCGTAGCGGGACGTGCGGAGGTCGTTGTCGGCCATACCGACCCCAACGCCGGGCGACGGTGCGGGCATTCCCGCGCCGACCGGACGAACTTCCGGGCGAGACCACTAAACTGGACACACCGAAAGGGGACCCGATGACCTCGACGCTTGGGCGTGGCGCCAACGCCGCATTGCCCACCGGCACCGTCACCATCGCCGTATCCGGAACACCCGTGGACGTCGTCGCCTTCCAGCTCGACGCGAGCCGGCGCGTGCGCTCCGACGACGACTTCGTCTTCTACAACAATCCCCGCAGCCCCGAGGGCGCGGTGGTGCTGACCTCGGCGTCGACGCTGACGGTGGAGCCGGCCGCGCTCCCCGCCACCATCGACCGTATCGCCGTCGGGGTGTCCGTCGACGCGCCCGCAACGCTCGGCGCCGCCCGCATCGAGACCACCGTGACCGCGGGCGGCCAGACCATCGTCGCGCCCGCGGAGGGACTGACCGTCGAGCGCGCGGCGGTGCTCGTCGAGGTGTATCGCCGCGGCGGGAGCTGGAAGGTGCGCAGCGAATCCGCCGGTTGGGAAGCCGGTTTCGCCGCGCTCGTCCGCGCGCACGGCGTGATCGTCGACGACGAGCCGCCCGCACCCACGCCGGCCGCACCTCCCCCGCCAGCACCGCTCCCACCGGCACCGCCCGCCCCCACTCCGCAGCGGCCGGGTATTCGGATGGTCAAGGGCGAGGAGAAACTCTCGCTCGAAAAGCGGCAGACCCTGAACCTGCGCAAGGAGCAGGTGCACCGGGTGCTGCTCACCAAGGGCGCCGCGGGTGCGACGGCACGGGTGATCCTGGTGATCGACAAGACCCTGTCGATGAGCCGGCTCTACAAGAAGCAGACCGTGCACCGGGTGGTCGAGCGGATCGTGCCCGTGGCCACCCAACTCGACAGCGACGGCAACCTGGAGGCCTACCTCTACGGCAAGCGTTACGCCAAGCTGCCCGACGTGACGGTGGCCGGCGCCGATGAGTGGATTGCCACCTACGTGCACCTGCGGGGCAAGCACGGGCCGCCACTCGGGCCGCAGATCGACTACGACCGCGAGATCGGCGGGATCAACGAGGAACTGCCCATCATGAGCGCGGTCCTCGGGGACGCCGGCGACCGGCAGCCCGTCCTGGTGCTGTTCTTCACCGACGGCGGCTTCCACAGCAAGGTGCCACAGATCCGCCAGTTCATCGGCGACGCCGCCGCACGACCGGTGTTCTGGCAGTTCATCGGGTTGGGGCACAACAACTTCGGTGTCCTCACCCAGCTCGATACACTCGCCGGCCGCATCGTCGACAATGCGGGTTTCTTCCCCATCGCCGACATCGACGCCATCGACGACGGTGCCCTCTACGAGCTGCTGCTCTCGGAGTTCCCGGACTGGCTGCGTGAGGTGGTCCGGCTGGGCATCGTGGACGCGCGGTACGCGGGCTGACCCGCCCCTGGCGATGTCATCGGGAGTAGGGCCGGACCGTGGCCTCACGTCTCGCCAAGTGCCGCCAGCGCCGCCCGCGCCACGGCGACCGCCTCCGCCGCATCGGCCAGTTCGGTTGCCGCGGAATCCCTTTCCGTATCGGCATCGGTGCGGCGGCGGTGCGCGGTCGCCAGTCCGTCCTCGGCCTGCGCGAGTTCGGTGGTGAGCCGCGCCACCTCGGCGCGCAGCGCGTCCACCGAGCGCTGCGCCACGGCGGCGGCCTTCTCGGCGGCGGCGACCCGCCGCCGGGCCGTGGTCTCGGCCAGCCGGGCCGTGACCAGGTGCGCCTGCGCGGCGCGGCGCAGCGCGGCCTGATCCGGCCCGGGACGGGCCTCTTCCGGTCCG
>JASGFO010000205.1:0-7275 GCA_047605505.1 Gordonia sp. (in: high G+C Gram-positive bacteria)
AGAGCGGCGCTCGAAGGCGCACACACCGCGCGGACGGAGTCCGCGCAGACAAGCACTGTTTGCGCCGCGCCGCGATGCAGGAGGAGGGGCGCGAATGCCCCATCGAACGCGGACAATCGCGTCAGAGGTGCGAGGGCATTTGCGCACCGACGACGAAGAGCGGCGCTCGAAGGCGCACACACCGCGCGGACGGAGTCCGCGCAGACAAGCAGTGCGCAGACAAGCACAACTCACATCCCGGCGTAGGAGTGCAGGCCGGAGACCACCAGGTTGATGATGAACAGGTTGAACAGGAGTGCGACGAACCCGGCCACGTTGATCCAGGCGGCGGAGACGTTGCGCCAGCCCGCGGTGGCGCGGGCGTGCAGGTAGGCGGCGTAGATCACCCAGCCGATGAAGGACACGGTCTCTTTGGGATCCCAGCCCCAGAAGCGGCCCCAGGCCGATTCGGCCCAAATGGCGCCGCAGATGACGCCGAGGCCGAACAGCGGGAAGCCGAAGACGACGCACTTATAGGCGAGGCGGTCGAGGGATTCGGTGGCGGGGAGGTGTGCGACGAGTCGTCGTACTCCGCCGACGACACCACCGCCGGGGGTGTCGGCGGTTTCGGCGGCGGGGCCCCAGGCACGTTTGGCGAGGTAGAGCAGACTCGCGACGCCGGAGACGAGGAGGACACCGGAGCTGATCGAGATGATCGAGACGTGGATGGCCAGCCAGTACGACTTCAGTGCGGGCACGACCGGCGCGGCCTGGGTGTAGAGCCATTTGCCTGCGATGAACATCAGCAGGGTGACGGGCACCAGCACGAAGGACAGCAGCGGCCGGTTGACGGGTTTGCGCAGGACGACGACGCCGGCGACGACGCAGGCCGCGCAGGTCAGCGAGATGAACTCGTACATGTTGCCCCAGGGCGCGCGATCGGTGGCGATGCCGCGGGTGACGATGGACGCGAGGTGCGCGGCAAGCCCCACGAACACCACGGGAAAGGCCATGGCACCGAGCCGGTCGGACAGGGTGCGGGTGTCGGGTCCGGCGACCTTGCCGGGGACGCGGTCGGCGGGTGCCGCGCCCGACGAGATGCCGGTGGGAGTGCCCGCGGCGGCCCCGACGGCGACGAGTTCCCTGCCGGCGAGTCGTCGGGTGCGGACGCCGGCGAGGGCGGCCAGGAACAGGAACATCGTGAGCACGTACACGGTGATCGCGGTCCCGAACAGCAGGTCGGACCAGCGCGCCAAGCCCTCGTCTACATTCATGTTTTTCACCTCGGTTCGTGCCTTGCCGGCGTCAGAGCCGGCGCAGTCCGCCACGGCGGGTGGCGTTCGGGTCGGGGTCGAGCAGGGCCGCGGCCTGCTCGTCGAAGCCCTCGCCCCAGCCGGCCTGATCGGTCCGGGCCAGACCCGCGATGTCTACTACAGTACGTCGTGCCCCGGTGTCGGCGCGCTCGGGCGACGCCTCGGGCACCAGACGTGCCCAGATCCGACGGCGCCGGACGAGCAGGGACACGAGGAGTCCGGCGAGCATCGCGATCGCCGACACCAGCACCCATTTCTGCGCGGGATCGTGGGAGACCTGCACCGATACCCACCGCTGGTAGCCGTCGAAGGTGACGGTCGTGCCATCGGCGAGCCGGGTGCTCTGCCCTTGCGCGAGGTTCGCCTGTCCCTGCCGGGAGAGCCGGCCCTGGTGGATCAGGTTGGTGTCGAGGGTGAAGGCGTTCTGCGCGAGCCCGGTGTCCAGGCCGGTGTCGCCCTGGTAGATCCGGATGGCGACCTGCGGATCCTTGGGGACCGGCGACGCCGAGTCGAGCAGGGTTCCGGTGTAGGCGGCGGTCGGCGCGAACAGGCCCTCGAGGGCGATCTGGTTCTTGCGGCGGACGTCCTCGTCGGGGTAGAGCCCGGCCGGGGTGTCGAAGCGGGCGGCGCCGGAGGAGAGCATGGTTGACGGCACGTCGGGGGCGAAGATCGCCGACTGGGTGCGCTTCTCGCCGTTGGGGAAGGTGACGGTGAACGTCGGCGCGAAGCCGTTGCCGAGCACGTAGACGCGGTCACCGGACAGGCGCAGCGGCTCGTTGACCCGGATCGACGTGTGTTCCCAGTGGCTGATGTCGGTGCTCTCGGTGTAACTGACCGAGGCGTTGTACTCCTCGGGCTGACCGTTGGGCAGGAAGGTCGCGGAGAAGTCGTCGACGCGAATGCAGAACGGTGCGAGGCCGGTGCCGTCGACCATGGCGCCGGCCCGGAAGGAGTCGTAGACGGCCGTGGAGGTGTTGCAGAGGCTTTCGCCGTCGGCGATGAGGGTGCGGGTGCCCTCGTAGCCGTACACCTTGCCGAGCGCGATCGACACGAGCAGCGCGAGCAGCGCGAAGTGGAAGACGAGGTTCCCGAACTCGCGCAGATATCCCTTCTCGCCGGACACCTCGACGCAGCCGTCGGGGTACGCCGCCGACGGCTCGCGGTCGACCACCTCACGGCGCCAGCCGCGGAGTCCGCCGGCGATGCGGTCGGCGATCTCACGGGGTTCACCGTCGACCGTCACCGTCAGGTGTCGCGGGAGGCGGGCCAGATTGCGGGGCGCGGCAACGGGTTTGGCGCGCAGAACCTGGGCGTGTTCGACCATCCGGGGGGTGAGACAGCCTACGAGGGACACGAACAGCAGGACGTAGATCGCGGTGAACCAGGCGCTGGCGAAGACGTCGAAGAGCTGCAGGCGGTCCATCCACTGCCCGAGCGTGCCGTGATCGGCGATGTAGGTCAGCGTCTTCTGTTCGTTGAGCACGCGTTGCGGCAGCAGGGCACCCGGGATCGCGGCGAGGGCGAGCAGGAACAGCAGGACCAGTGCGGTGCGCATCGAGGTGAGCGAGCGCCACAGGTTGCGTACGGGCCACCACAGCCGCCGCACGGCCCAGTGCGGCCGGGCCGGCCGGGTGCGGGCAGGCGGCTCGGCGACGGCCGTATCGGGGCGTCGGGACAGATCACCGCGCGTCATACGGGCAACTCCTGATCGACGATGAAGGCGTCGCGCACCCACCCGATGACGTGATCCCAGAGGCCGGTGACCAGTGCGACCCCGACGGCGATCAGCATGATGCCGCCGAACACCTGGATGGCGCGGGCATTCGCACGCAGCCAACCGAGGCTGCGCAGCGCCCACGCCGACGAGAACGCGAGCACGACGAACGGGATGCCGAGGCCGGCGCAGTAGGCGATGATCAGGGCGACGCCCTTGGCGGCGGTCGCGCCCTCGGTACCGCTGGCGGTGGCGACGACCGCGGCGAGGGTCGGCCCCAGGCACGGTGTCCAGCCGAGCGCGAACACCGCACCCAGCAGGGGCGCGCCGATCAGGGTGGACCATCGGCGCGGGGCGAAACGCACCTCGTGCTGCATCATCGGGATGAGGCCGAGGAACACGAGACCCATCACGATGGTCACGACCCCGCCGATCCGTTGCAGCAGTTCGTGATTGAGAACAAAGGTACTGGTGATACCGAGGACGGTCGCGGTGGCGGCGACAAAGACGCCGGTGAATCCGAGGACGAACAGGGCGGCCGCGGCGGCGACGCGGGAGCGGCCGCGGCGGGCGGGTTCCCCGACGGTCACCGCGGGCGCCTCCGCGCCGACGAGTCCGGCGAGGTAGGACAGGTACCCCGGCACCAGCGGCACGACGCACGGCGACGCGAACGAGACCAGCCCGGCGACCCCGGCCGCGGCCAGGCCCAGCAGCAACGGTCCCGACGACACGGTGTCGGCGAAGGTCTGCCCGATCCCGCTCATCGCGGCGTCCCGGTGGCCGGCGAGGATGTGGCCGCCGAGGACGTGGCCGCCGAGGACGTGACCGGTGAGGACGTGACTGGGTCCGAGCCGCCCGGTGTCTCATCGAGGACGCGCTGGACGGCGGCACCGAGCTCGTCGGCGGTGATCGCGCGGAGATAGACCACCGCCGGGCGGTGCGCGCGGTCGAGGACGATCGTCGTCGGAACCACCGACGTGGGTGTCGTCAGCGCCGCGAGTGTCGCGCCCGGGAAGTCGTAGAGCGACGGATAGCCGACATTGCGGTCGGCGATGAAGTCCTGCGCCGACTGGCGGTTGTCCCGCAGATTGATGCCGAGGAATGCAGCCCCGGCGTCGCGGTACTTCTCGTAGATCTGCTCCAGGGCGGGCGACTCGGCCCGGCAGGGCGCGCACCAGCTCCCCCAGACGTTGATCACGACGGCCTTGCCTGCGAATCGGGAATCGGTGAGCGACAATGGATTCCCGGAAACCAGGTCTTCGCCGGAGATCGGCGCGACGGGCGCCCGGTCGGCCGGGGCATAGGTGATGACGGTCTGCCCGCCCGGCGAGACGAACTGGAAGGTGTCCCCCTGCACCACCGCGTCGTCGCCGGTACCGCAGGCGCCGACCCCGACGATCACCGCAACCAGGCCGAGACACGCGAACAACCGCACCCAGGCCCCGCCCCCGATACGCCCCGCCGCCCGGCCTACGCCCACAGTCTGCTCAGGCCCCCGCGGCGAGCGGATCCGAGGCGCCGGCGGGCTCGGAGTAGATGATGTCGACGAGCGCGTCGTCGTCGTAGACCAGACTGGTCAGGGAGGCGAGCGAGCACTGCCGCCGACGCGGGTCGTGCCACAGCCGCTGACCTTCGAGGAAGCGGCGCAGCGTGTAGACGGGCAGCTGGTGGCTGACACAGACCGCCTCGTGGCCGCGCGCGGCGTCACGTGCGGTGTTCGCGGCCGCGAGCATCCGATGTGCCAGCTGGATGTAGGGCTCGCCCCACGACGGGGTGAACGGATCGCGCAGCTTGGGCCAGTGCCGGGGCTTGCGCAGGGCACCGCCGCCGACGGAGACACGCAGCCCCTCGAAGATGTTGTCAGCCTCGATGAGCTCGTCGTTGGTACGGATCGGCAGATCGTGCGCGGCGGCGACCGGGCCCGCGGTCTCCTGCGCCCGCTGCAGCGGCGAGGCGAAGACGGCGGTGATGTCGTGGTCGGCGAGGGTCTCGGCAACCTTGCGGGCCTGCGACCGGCCGGCATCGGAAAGATGAAAGCCCGGCAGCCGGCCGTAGAGGATGCCGTCGGGGTTGTACACCTCGCCGTGGCGCATCATATGAACGATTGTGTGCGTCATCAGGTGTTCTCCCCCGGTGTCGGTGCGGCCGCAGCAGCGCGGGCGGCCGCCGGCATGGCGTCGGCAATTGCAGAGAAAGCATCCTCGTCCAGGGCCGCCGACACAAACCAGGCCTCGAATGCGCTCGGCGGCGGGTAGACGCCGGCGTCGAGCAGGGCATGGAAGAAGGGGGCGAAACGCCAGGTCTGGGTGGCCTTGACCGCCGCATAGTCGGCGATCGGGGTGGCCGGGTCGGCGTGGTCGTCGAGGAAGAACACGCTCAGGAGATTGCCTGCACGTTGGACACGGTGGTTGACCGAGGCGTCGGTGAGGGCTGCCGTGAACACCCCGGCCAGCCGATCGGCGTTGGCGTCGAGGGCGGTGTAAACGTTGGCGTCGGCGTGGCGCAGGGTCGCCAGACCGGCCGCGACCGCCACCGGATTACCGGAGAGGGTACCGGCCTGATAGACCGGGCCGGTGGGTGCGAGGCATTCCATGACGTCGGCGCGACCGCCGAACGCCGCGGCCGGCAGACCACCACTCATGACCTTGCCGAACGTGTAGAGGTCGGCGCCGACGCCTTCGAGGCCGTACCAGCCGGCCGGGCTGACCCGGAATCCGGTCATCACCTCGTCGATGATGAGCAGCGCCCCGTGCCGGTGGGTGAGCTCGCGCAGGCCCGCGTTGAATCCGTCGTGCGGCGCGACCGCGCCCATGTTGCCGGCCGCAGCCTCGGTGATCACGGCCGCGATGTCGCCGCCGAACTCCGCGAAGGCGTTGGCGACGGCCGTGAGGTCGTTGTACGGCAGCACCAGGGTGTCGTGCGCGGATGCGCCCGTGACGCCGGGGCTGGTCGGCAGGCCCAGGGTGGCGATCCCCGACCCGGCGTCGGCGAGCAGGGCGTCGACGTGGCCGTGGTAGCACCCGGAGAACTTGATGATCTTGGCGCGGCCGGTATGGCCACGGGCCAGCCGGATCGCCGACATGGTGGCCTCGGTGCCCGAGTTGACCAGACGGACCAGCTCGACCGGATCGACCCGGTCGATGATCTCCTCGGCCAGCTCGATCTCGGCGGCGGTGGGCGCACCGAAGGACAGGCCGCCGGCCGCGGCCCGGCAGACCGCGTCGACGACGGCGGGGTGCGCATGTCCCAGGATCATCGGCCCCCAGGAGGAGACGAGGTCGACGTAGGTGTTGCCGTCGACGTCGGTCAGCCTGCACCCCTGCGCCGACGCGATGAACCGCGGGTGGCCGCCGACGGCGGAAAAGGCCCGCACCGGCGAGTTGACGCCACCGGGGATGGCCAGCTGGGCACGAGAAAACAACTCGCTGGACCTCACGGCGGCATCGACGGATGAACTCACGGGGACCAGTGTTCCAAATGGCCGCGGGTGACCCAAATCCGCCCAGGTCAGGGGCATGGGGGTGGCGCGAGCCCGGTCACCGCCGCGCGAGCACCGCGTCGGCGAGTGCCTGCTGGCCGCGCGCATTGGGGTGGACGGTGATGCGCGAGGTGCTGCCGATCTGCGGCTCGATCCAGCGGTCCGGGCCCGCGCACGCATCGTGGCCGTCGGAGCGCCGGGACATGTCGACGTAGGTGACGCCGGTCGTCTGGGCGGCGCGCCGGATCGCGGCGTTGAGCTGCGCCTGCAGATCCCGCAGGTAGCCGACGTCGCCGGCGGCGATCTGCATGGCCGGATAGCAGCCGCCGGTGCGCGGCAGGATCCACGGATAGCCGATGATGAACACCCGGGCCCGCGGCGCCCGGGCGCGCACGGCGCGCAACGCGTCGACCAGCGCGGGTTCGACGTCGCTGCGGATCGGCGCGGCGAGCGCGTCGCCGTAGCGGGTCCGGCACGGCGAGCCGGTGGGGTCGGTGCGCCCGGCGTCGCTGCACTGCGCGACGGCCCCGCCGAACAGTCGCGCGTCGTTGCCGCCGAGCATGAGGGTGACCAGCCGGGTGGCGCTGCCGAGCGCGTCGAGTTGCGGGCCGACGCCGTAGTACTGCTCGCTGCTCAGATGTGCGGTCTGTGCGCCCGCGCAACTGACGTCGGTGAGCGGCAGCGAGCGGCGCTGCGCGATGAGGTGCGCGAGGTTGCGCGCCGACTGCTGGCACAGGTACTTCGATCCCGCGACCAGCGGATCCACCCCGGTCCCCGCCGCGTAGCTGTCG
>JASGFO010000206.1:0-7237 GCA_047605505.1 Gordonia sp. (in: high G+C Gram-positive bacteria)
AGGGTGTGCACCCGACGATGAGCGCGGCCACGGGGGTCACGCGGCAATCGGGCCGGCACACCAAACCCAGCGTGGTCAGATGGCTCGGTGAGCGCGGAGGCTAGAAGTCCGCCTGCACCGACCGGCGACGGCGGATCAGCCCCCACACCACGCCGAGCGCGAGCACCACGTACAGCGTGACGGTGATCGGGCTGCTCACCAGCACTGCGGCGTTGTTGCCGGAATTGCCCATGGCGTCGCGCAGCGAGTATTCGGCGAGTGGGCCGAGGATCACGGCGATGAGGACGGGGGCGATCGGCACGTCGTAGCGCCGCATCGCGAGCCCGAGCAGACCGAGCCCCAGCATGATCCAGAGGTCGGTGGTGCTCGACGCCGCGGCGTACACGCCGAACGCGGCGAGCAGGCTGATGCCGGCGTACAGGTAGGCCTTGGGCACCTTCAGCAGTTGGGCCCACAGCGGTGCCATCGGCAGATTGAGGATCAGCAGTGCGACCATCGCGATGAACAGGCTCGCGAGCAATGCCCACACGATCGGTCCGTTGCGTTCGAAGAGCAGTGGTCCGGGTTGCATTCCGTACTGGCGGAAGGCGATCAGGAGAACCGCGGCGGTCGCCGAGGTCGGCAGGCCCAACGACAGCAGCGCTCCCATTGCGGTGCCTGCGGTCGCGTTCCCGGCGGCCTCGGGGCCTGCGACACCCTGGATGGCGCCGTGACCGAACTCGCTGTCGTTGCGGCGTCGGGCCAGGGTGCGTTCGGTACCGTATGCCAGGAACGTCGGGACCTCCGCGCCGCCCACCGGGATCACGCCGAACGGCACCCCGAATCCGGTGCCGCGCAGCCACGCCGGCAGTGCCTTCCGAAATTCGGCACGGCTCAGGAAGGGCTGGCCACGGACCGCGAGCAGCTTGGCCTCGTCGGGGCGCCCGATGCGCGAGGCCTGATGGAGCACCTCACCCAGGGCGAGCAATGCCACGGTGATGACCACGATGTCGATGCCGTCGAACAGTGTCCGCAACCCGAACGTGAGGCGTTCGGTACCGGTCGGCTGGTCGATGCCGACCATGGCGATCGCGAGACCGACGCAGAGACCGGCCAGTCCGCGAATCGCGGAATCCGAGACGACCGTGGAGATGGCGACGAAGGCGAAGACCGCAAGTGCGAAGAACTCGGCGGGGCCGAACCGGGTGGCCATGTCGGCCATGGTCGGTGCGAAGAACACCACCAGGATCGTCGCGATGATCCCGCCGAGGAAGGCGCCGATCGCGGCGGTGGCGAGTGCCTGGGGCGCTCGCCCCGACAGCGCCATCCGGTGCCCTTCCAACGACGACGCGATGGCGGTGCTGTTGCCGGGGGTGTTCATCAGGATCCCGGCGATCGAATCGCCGAACAGTCCGCCGAAATAGATGCCGGCGAACATCGCCAGTGCGGCAAGCGGATCCAGGCTTGCAGTCAGCGGGAGCAGCAGCGCCACCGCCATCGCCGACCCCAGGCCGGGCAGCACGCCGACGGCGGTGCCGAGAACGGCCCCGATGAGCACGAACAGCAGATTGCTCGGCGAGAAGACGTCACCGAATCCGGTGAGGAGATTGTTGATCTGGTCCATGGTCTGATCACCCCAGGATTCCGGGCGGGACGTGAATGCCGAGGAAACCGCTGAACGCGAGCTGGATGACCGACGCCATGCCCAGGCCACCGAGGAGGCTCGCGAGGTGGTTGCGGGCGCCGAGCCCGAAGGCGACGATCGCGAAGAGGAGGGTGGCCGAGATCAACCAGCCCACGGGTTCCAGCAGGACGATGAACAGCACGACGCCGCCGACGACGATGCCGACCGATCGCCAATTACTGGCCACCTGTTCAGGTTCGGCGTCGAGGATGGCGTCCACCTCATCGCCGGGGTCGGCGGTTTCAGGTGGCGGTGCGGGCCGCACGATGGTCACGGTCATCGCGGCCGCGACCACGAAGCACAGCACGGCGACCACCCAGGGAAACATCTGGGGACCGAACAGTCCGCCCTCACCCGCGACATCCATCGTCACGATTCCCGAGACGAGAAGTACCCCGACGACCACCAGGACCGCGGGAATCACCAGCGCGCCGAGATCGCGGGCGGGCGCACCCGTGGTCGGTGATTCGCTCTTGTCACTCATACCAGCCCCAACTCCTTCATGAGATCGGTGATCCGTGTCTGTTCGGCGGCGACGAAGTCGTCGAACTCCCGGCCGTCGGCGTAACTCTCGACCCACCGGTTGAGTGTGACGGCCTCCTGCCAGCTGTCGGTGGCGATCATTTCCTTGACGACGTCCACCAATGCGCGGCGCGTGGCGTCGTCGATGCCGGGCGGTGCCACAAAACCGCGCCAGTTGACCAGATCGACTGCCGGGTAGCCCAGTTCGGTCATCGTCGGAACGTCGATGCCGGGCAGTCGTTGCGGTGCCACCACGGCAAGCGCGCGGAGGCGTCCGCCGTCGATGAGATCCCGGAAATCGTTGTATCCGCTGATGCCGACATTGACGGTGCCACTGGCCACCGAGGTCAGCGACTGTGTGAGCTCACCGCCACCGCTGTGCGGTGTGTAGTGGAGGTCGGAGGCGTTGATGCCGGCCGCCCGGGCCAACTGCGCGGCCACCAGATGGTCGATACCGCCCGCGGATCCACCGCCGATCGGCAACGCCTGCGGGTCCTGCTTCCACGCGGTGAGGAAATCGGCGAAACTCCGGTAGGGCGAGCTCGCGGGCACCGCGATCACCTCGAAGTCCTCGGCGACCCGGGCGATCGGGGTGGTGTCGGCGAGGGTTGTCGTGCCCCCGGCCTGTGCGATACCGCCCAGCATGACCGTGCCCGTGATCATCATGGTCTGGCCGTCGCCGGTCATGCCGGTGAGCTGGCTGAGTCCGATCGTGCCGCCGGCACCCGGAATGTTGACCACATTCACCGAATTCACGATGCCGTCGCCGCGCAGCGCCTTCTGTGCTTCCCTGGCCACCAGGTCCCAGCCGCCACCGACCGCCGCCGGGGCGATCAGGGTCAGTTTGGCCCGAGGCCCGCCGCCGTCGGAGGCGCCGCGCGCCTCGATGACGGCGAAGGTCGCCAACACCAACACCACCACCACTCCGATCGCCCGGACCACCACCGCACGTTTGGCCATCGGTGCACCTCCTCATCGTCACTGCGCAGATCGTGCCACGTTGATGTGAGTGTTGTCACAACAATGCGACAAAAGGTAGGTTTGACACATGGCAATCGGCGTTGCATTCAGCACCACTCCCGCCGGACATGCGGCGTTACAGCTGGCCGCGCAGGAGGCGGTGATTCACCAGACCAATTTGGTGGTTCTCACTCTGGCGGAGTCTCCCGAGCGCGTCGAGAACCCGGAGCAGCTCGCGACGGTCCGCGCCGAGGTGTCCGAATCGCTCGCGGAAGTACCTGCGGGGCAAACGGTTTCGTGGTCGGTGGTGACGGAGGCGAATCAGGGTAGTCTGGCCGCCGCACTGATCGACCTGGCCGAGGCCAACGACGTCGACATCCTGGTCATCGGCAGTCGACGCCGTTCGGCGGTGAGCAAACTGATCATGGGCAGCACCGTGCGGCAGGTCGTGCTGGATGCGCCGATGCCCGTCGTCGTGGTGAAGTCCCCCGAGTTCTGATATCGAGGCTGGCTAGGTAGGCAAAAGCCCCGCCCGGATACGTGGTCCGGGCGGGGCTTGCGCAGGTCTCGCGTGGTCGCTCAGTGCATCACGATGGGCGCGCGATCGGCGTCTTCATCCTCGATCGTGGTGATCTTCGTCCGCGGCAGGAAGAAAGCCGGGATGATCGTCACCGCGACGAGGACGGTCGCGATGATGAACGTGTGGCCGAAGGCCGTCGCGGCCCAGTCGAACCACTGTCCGGGCGGGTTCGCCGGCAACTGGCCGCCTGCGGACTTGACCGCCTGGTCCCACTTGTCGGGGGCGGCATTGCTGGTGATGGCCAGCAGCGACTCCGGGTGCTTGGTGAACATGTTGGCCAGGATCACCGAGATCACCGCGGTACCGATCGACGAGGCGGTCTGCTGCACCACGTTGGTCAGCGTCGAGCCGTCGGGAACCTGCGGGCCGCGCAGGGTGGCCAGCGCCGCCGACATGATCGGCATCATCGTCATGCCCATGCCGAGCCCCTGCACGAACAGGGCGCCGCCGATCAGCCAGTACGACGTGTCCGGACCGAGGAAGACGAACGATCCCATGCCGAGGAAGATCAGCACGATACCGCCGAGAACGAACTTTCCGGGTCCCATCCGGTCGGTCATCTGACCCGCGATCGGCATGGTCAGCATCGCGCCGATGCCCTGCGGCGCCAACAACAGGCCGGCCATCAGCGTCGACTCACCGCGCACCCCGATGAAGTATTGCGGGTAGAGCAGCGACGCGCCGAAGAAGGCGATCATGAAGGTGGTCATCGAGATCATCGCGATGGTCAGGGTCCGATTCTTGAACAGCCGCAGATCCAGGAGTGGATTGTCGGTGCGCAGGGCATGGACGATGAACGCGATGATCAGGACGGCGCCGATGATCGAGGTGGTCAGCACCGTGGTGTCGAGGAAGGTCCCGGACTCCGTGCTCGAGGAGATGCCGTACAGGAACAGCGCGAGACCCGGCGAGAGCATCAGCAGGCCGAGGAAGTCGATGGATGGGCGCGACGTGTCGTCGTCGTTGTCCAGCGCGAACCAGGCGTAGACCAGCGCGATCACACCGATCGGGATGTTGATCAGGAACACCCAGTGCCAGCTGGCCTTCTCGATCAGCAGGCCGCCCAGGATCGGGCCGCCGATGGGGCCCAGGAGCATCGGGATGCCGAGGACGGCCATGACCGAGCCGACGCGCTCGGGGCCGGCCGCCTTGGTCAGGATCATCATGCCGATCGGCATCAGCAGGCCACCGCCGAGGCCCTGCACGACGCGGAAGGCGACGAGCATGCCGATGCTGGTGGCCGTCGCGCACAGCGCCGAGCCCATCAGGAACAGGAGCAGTGAGGTCAGATAGACCTTCTTGGTGCCGAACCGGGCCGCGGCCCAGCTCGACAACGGGATCACCGCGGCGAGGGCGAGAGTGTATCCGGTCGCGGTCCAGGCGGCGCCGGCGGCGTCGGTGTTGAACTCCTGCTGGAAGGTGTTCTGGGCTACCGCGACGACAGTGACGTCGAGAATGGACATGATCGCGCCCAGCACGACCACGCCGGCGATGACCAGCACCCGCCGGTCGAGTTTGGTGGTGTCGGGGGTCGGTGTCCCGGCAGTTGAATCGCTCACGATGAGGCTTTCTGCTGGTGGGTGGAGATGTCTTCGGGGGTAGGGCTGAGATGGACATCGATATCGACATCGAAGTAGTCGACGTCGGCGTCGAGGATCGGGCGGAGGGCGTCGGCGAGTGCGTCCGCATACTCGAACGGGAGACCATCGATGAAACAGTCGATGATCTCGGTGTGGACCGACAGCTTTGTGGTGATGAGGTGCTGTCCCTCGGGTGTCAGGCTGACCCGTTTGACCCGGCGGTCTGCCGGGTCTTCGCGCCGGTCGATCAGGCCGACCCGGACGAGCCGGTCGAGGCTGCGGCCGGTCGCGGCGAGCGACAGATTGATCGCCGTGGCCACCTGATGCACCGACAGTGGTGCGCTTGCCTCACCGATCACCACCAGCGCCCGAAGCTGGGAGACGGTGAGATCGGTGGCGGTCAAGGCGTCGATGGTCCGGGCCTTGGCCAGGCACGTCAGCCGATCCAAGAACGTGCTCAAGATGGCTGCGCACGCGGTTCGATCGGATGTAGGGGTGGACACTTCGACGATGCTAGCGCCCATGCAACTATTTCTTCAACGCAATTATTGGTGATGTGGGCCATAGTCGGCGGCGGGTCGGGAGAAACGCTCGGCCGCCGACGGCGGACCACTACCCTCAACGTATGACCATCAAGGACATTCCCGTGACCGCGCTCGACGGCTCGCCGCTGAGCCTCGCCGACTTCTCCGGACCGCTGCTGATCGTCAACGTCGCCAGCAAGTGTGGGCTGACCCCGCAATACGCCAAGCTCGAAGAGCTGGCCCAGACCTATGCCGATCGTGGCCTCACCGTCGTCGGTGTGCCGTGCAACCAGTTCCGGGGTCAGGAGCCCGGGACCCCGGAGGAGATCGCCACCTTCTGCTCGACGACCTACGGCGTCACGTTCCCGCTGCTCGCCAAGACCGAGGTCAACGGGGAAGGCCGGCATCCGCTGTACGCCGAGCTGACCAAGACCGCTGACGGCTCCGGTGAGGCCGGCGATGTCCAGTGGAACTTCGAGAAGTTCGTCGTCGGTGCCGACGGCGCGGTGCTCGCCCGGATTCGGCCGCGGACCGAGCCCGACGCCCCCGAGGTCATCACGGCCATCGAGTCGGCGTTGGCCGGGTAACCGCGGAGTCGGCTGCGCTCGCAGCCGGCCGGTAAGGTGATCGCTGCCGGACCCGGCGCGGGTCGAAGTCTTTTCACAAGGAGCTGTTTGCCGATGGCACGAGTGGTGGTCGACGTGATGCCCAAGGCCGAGATCCTCGACCCGCAGGGGCAGGCGATCGTCGGTGCGCTGGGCCGGCTCGGGTTCGCCGGGATCGGCGATGTGCGGCAGGGCAAGCGCTTCGAGCTCATCGTCGACGATTCCGTCGACGACGCGACGCTCGAGCGGATCGCCGAGGAACTGCTGACCAACACGGTGATCGAGAACTTCCACGTCTCCCGGATCGCGGAGTGATCCGGTGACCGCACGGATCGGGGTCATCACCTTCCCGGGCACCCTCGACGACGTCGACGCCGCCCGCGCCGTCCGGCTCGCCGGCGCCGAGGCCGTCGAACTCTGGCACGGCGATGCCGACCTCAAGGGCGTTGACGCGGTCGTCGTGCCCGGCGGCTTCTCCTACGGCGACTATCTGCGTGCGGGCGCGATCGCGCGCTTCGCGCCCGTCATGGGTTCGGTCATCGCCGCGGCCGGCACGGGGCTGCCGGTCCTCGGCATCTGCAACGGCTTCCAGGTGCTCTGCGAGTCCGGCCTGTTGCCGGGCGCCCTCACCCGCAACGCGGGCCTGCACTTCATCTGCCGTGATCAATGGTTGCGCGTCGAGTCCACGACCACCGCCTGGACGTCCCGGTACGAGCCGGGCGCGGAGATCCTCATCCCGCTCAAGTCCGGCGAGGGGCGTTACGTGGCACCCGAGCGCACCCTGGCCGAACTCGAGGGCGAGG
>JASGFO010000207.1:0-7216 GCA_047605505.1 Gordonia sp. (in: high G+C Gram-positive bacteria)
CGCACCCACAGCTGCGTGCTCGGCCCCTACCGGCCTTCAAATAGTGGTTGGCCACAAGGAGAAATCACGACATGCTCATCTCACAGCGACCCACGCTGACCGAAGAGATCATCGCCGACAACCGGTCGAAGTTCGTCATCGAGCCGCTCGAACCCGGCTTCGGCTACACCCTGGGCAACTCACTGCGCCGCACCCTGCTCTCGTCGATTCCCGGGGCTGCGATCACCAGCATCCGCATCGACGGTGTCCTGCACGAGTTCACCACCGTCCCCGGGGTCAAGGAAGACGTCACCGACATCATCCTGAACCTCAAGGGCCTGGTCGTGAGCTCCGAAGAGGACGAGCCGGTCACCATGTACGTCCGCAAGCAGGGGCCGGGTGCCGTCACCGGCGCCGACATCGTGCCGCCGGCCGGTGTCACCGTGCACAATCCCGATCTGCACATCGCGACCCTCAACGACAAGGGCAAACTCGAGATCGAGCTCGTCGTCGAACGGGGTCGCGGCTACGTGCCGGCCGTGCAGAACAAGGCGTCGGGCGCCGAGATCGGCCGGATCCCGGTCGACTCGATCTACTCGCCGGTGCTCAAGGTCACCTACAAGGTGGAGGCCACCCGCGTCGAGCAGCGCACCGACTTCGACCGGCTGGTGCTCGACGTGGAGACCAAGAACTCCATCAGTGCCCGTGATGCGCTGGCGTCGGCGGGCAAGACCCTCGTCGAGCTGTTCGGGCTGGCCCGGGAGCTCAATGTCGAGGCCGAGGGCATCGAGATCGGGCCCAGCCCGGCCGAGGCCGACCACATCGCCTCGTTCAGCCTGCCCATCGAGGATCTCGACCTGACGGTGCGGTCGTACAACTGCCTCAAGCGTGAGGGTGTGCACACCGTCGGTGAGCTCGTCGCGCGCACCGAGTCGGATCTGCTCGACATCCGTAATTTCGGGCAGAAGTCGATCGACGAGGTGAAGGTGAAGCTGCACGCGCTGGGCCTGTCGCTCAAAGACAGCCCGGCGAGCTTTGATCCCTCGCAGGTCGCCGGTTACGACCCGGCGACCGGCACGTGGTCGGACGAGGTGCACCTCGACGCCGACTCCGGTGAGGACTACGCCGAGACCGAGCAGTTTTAAGCGACGCTCGCCCATTCCAGACTCCCGGTCGCGATGATCGCGAGTCGCTCCTAGGAGAACACCAATGCCCAAGCCCACCAAGGGTGCCCGCCTCGGCGGGTCGGCCAGCCACCAGAAGGTGATCCTGGCGAATCTCGCCACCTCGCTCTTCGAGCACGGCCGCATCACCACCACCGAATCGAAGGCCAAGCGCCTGCGTCCCTACGCGGAGAAGCTGATCACCCACGCCAAGGCCGGCAAGCTGGCCAACCGGCGTGAGGTGCAGAAGGTGATCCGCGACAAGGACATCGTTCACGAGCTGTTCGCGAACATCGGTCCGTCCTTCGCCGACCGCAACGGCGGCTACACCCGGATCATCAAGACGCTGCCGCGCAAGGGCGACAACGCCCCCATGGCCGTGATCGAGCTGGTCACCGGATCCACCGTCACCGGCGAGGCCAACCGGGCCACCCGCGTCGCGGCCTCCAAGAAGGCGGCCGAGGCAGCCACCGACGCGGCACCTGCCGCCGAGGCCGCGGCACCCGCCGACGCCCCGGCGACCACCGCCACCGGCACCGACGAGACCGCCGCCCCGGTCGGCCTCGTCGGCGAGACCGCCACCGGCTCGCACGCACCGCTCGAGGACGGCTCGCAGCCGGCGGGCTTCCCGATCAAGGGCAACGAGGGCTCCAAGCTCTACCACCGGCCCGGGACCCGCTTCTACGACTCGACCGTCGCCGAGATCTGGTTCGCCACCGAGGCCGATGCCGAGGCTGCGGGCTACTCGCTGCCCAAGAGCCAGCGGGAGTCCGAGGACTGAACGCCACCGATTCGGCCGAACCCGCCCACACCCGTGTGGGCGGGTTCGTTCGTCTGCGCCTCGACCTCGGCTACGACGGCACCGACTTCGCCGGCTGGGCCACCCAGATCGATCAGCGAACGGTGTGCGGGGTCCTGGCGGACCGACTCTCGACGATCCTGCGTGTCCCGGTCCGGCTGACTGTCGCCGGCCGCACCGACGCCGGGGTGCACGCCACCGGGCAGGTCGCGCACACCGACATCCCGCGGGCCGCGCTGGCCACCCGATCCATCGGAGGCGATCCCGCGACGCTGGTGCCGCGGCTGGCCAAGATGTGCCCCGACGATGTCCGTGTCACACACATCCGCATCGTCTCCGACGATTTCGATGCCCGGTTCTCGGCGTTGCGCCGGCACTACCGTTACCGGCTGACCGATGCGCGGTGGGGCGCCGACGCGATCGCCGCCCGGACCACCGCCGCCTGGCGTCGACCCCTCGACGTCGAGGCGATGAACGCGGCATCGGCCACCCTGCTGGGGCTGCACGACTTCGCGGCCTTCTGCCGCAGGCGCGAGGGCGCCACCACGATCCGCGATCTGCAGCGGTTCTCCTGGCACCGGGACGACGACGGGGTGCTGATCGGGGCCGTGAGCGCCGACGCCTTCTGCTGGTCGATGGTGCGTTCGCTGGTTGGCGCGGTGGCGAGCGTCGGCGACGGCCGCCGCGACATCGACTGGTGCCGGGGCCTGCTCGACGTCCGCGAACGCAGCAGCCAGGTACCCGTCGCCGAGGCGCGCGGACTCTGCCTGGTGGGCGTGGACTACCCCGACGACGCTGCCCTCGCCGCCCGCAACGCGGTCACCCGCGATGTGCGGGACGCGAAGGGGTGCTGCTGAGGGTCGCTGTGGGTGTTGCACCGACCGTCCCTGGCGCCCCATCTCCGGCCTCGGCCACCCGCGTTCAGGTCGCGCTGCGCTGATCCTCCAGGGCGTCGAGCACCGCCCCGACGGTGTGCTCGTCGCCGACGATTTCGGCCGGACTGGACGCGCCCGTCGACATCAGGGTGCGCCACCGGACCGGATCGAACTCCGTCGGCTCGGTGCGGTCGAGGAAGCTCATGACCACCTGCACGAACCGCTCGGGATCATCGTGGTAGGGGAAATGCCCCGAGCCGTGGAAGGTTTCCAGCTCCGAATGCGGGATGGCCGCGTGGGCGATGAGTGCGTGGTCGTACGGGATCACCGAGTCGCGGTCGCCCCAGACGAACTGCACCGGCAGGTTGGCGGTGAGGTAGCAGCGATCGAGCATCGTGACCGACTGCCCGCGCCAGTCGACGACAGCGCGCAGCGTCCGCAGGAACGCGGCCTGCGCATGCGGATGGGTCAGGTGACCGAGCACCCGCACCAGATCCTCGTGATCGATCAGCGCGCGCTTGGGGGAGAGCGCGTCGGGGACACCCGGCACGCGCGGCAGTGACACGACGGTGGCCGCCGCCGCGCGCAGCGCCGGGATGACCCCGGGCAGCCGCACGAGGGTCAATACCTGGTTGACCACCGGCAGTGACACCAGGCGCAGTGCCGGATTGACCTCTCGGGTCACGCCGCCCGCCGCGACGAGGACCAGTCGCTCGGCAAAGCGGGGAAATTGGTAGCAGAACTGCATGGCGACGCCGCCGCCGAGGGAATGGCCGACGACGGTCACCTTCGGGATGCCCAGGACGACCAGCAGGTCACGCATACCGTTGGCGAAGGCGGCCACCGAGTAGTCGGCGCGCGGCTTGTCCGAGAGCCCGTGTCCGAGCAGGTCGGGGGCGATCACCGTGTAGTGCTGCGCGAGCATCGGGATCACCTCGTCCCAGGTGGATGCGTCGTCGCCGATACCGTGGATCAGCAACAGTGCGGGCCGCCCGCTGTCCGCGCCGGCGATCCGGTAGGCGCGCCGATAGCCGTGGATCGTCAGGAACTCGACCCGCACCTCGGCATCGGACACCGGCCGCAGCGTCGGTGCCTTGGCATTCGACGGCGGCGTCAGGGTGTGTGGTCCGGACATGATCAGACTCCTCTGGCGATCACGGCGTGTGATGTGGGCTGCACTCTGTCTACCGATGAGTAAACCGCAGGTGAGCAGATCCTGCCGGGTGGATGGTGTGCCGTCGAACGCGACAATCCCGCCACCGCGCGTCCGTCCGGGGGTCCTAGTCTGGACGGTGATGAACCCCTTCGACGTCGACAGCTTCCTCGCCACCGCCGGACTGATCGGCATCTGCGTGCTGATCTTTGTCGAGACCGGTCTGCTGATCGGCTTCGTGTTTCCCGGCGATTCGCTGCTGTTCACCGCGGGTGTGCTTGCGGCCCAACCACATGCCTTTGCCGACGTGTGGTGGCTGTGCCTCCTGGTGCCGCCGGCGGCGGCGCTCGGTGATCAGTGCGGGTATGTGATCGGCAAACGCGTCGGCCGCGGTGTCGTCGAAGGCCGGATGCTCAAGGCGGTCGGGCCGGAGTATCTCGAGCGCACCCACCGCTACTTCGAGCGCTATGGCCCGCTGACGGTGTTCTTCGGTCGGTTCATCGGGGTCGTCCGCACGCTCGTGCCGTTGATCGCCGGGTTCTCCGGGATGCCCCGCACGCTGTTCACGCTCTACAGCATGCTCGGCTCGGTGTTCTGGGCGGCCGGCCTCATCCTCCTGGGCTACTTCCTCGGCCAGGTCGCCCTCATCCGCGACAATCTCGAGATCTTCATCATCGGTTCGGTACTGACCGTCGTGGTGCCGATGGGCATCACAGTCGGCCGCCGGTGGCGGACCCGGCGGGCCGAACAGTCTGCGGGCGAGCAATAGCGCCTATCCGAGGAACGGCTGCTCGGTCCGCGGCGCCGGGGCGGCGAAGCCGTCGGCCATGATGGCGGCGAGTTCGACGAATGCCATCCGGGCAGGTTTGCCGACGAGCTCAAGGTCGATGTCGGCGCCCTCGGCGAGGTGGTCGTCGAACGGGATGGACGCGACCGCCCGACATCGGGTGAGGAAATGCGCCGCGAGCTGATCGAGGTCGATGGTCGACGCGCCCGGTCGCGACGCGCTGAGCACCACGACGGCCCGCGATACGAGATGGCCGAACCCGTGGGCGGTGAGCCAGTCGAGCGTGGCCGACGCCGAGCGCGCCCCGTCGAGTGCGGGTGAGGAGACCAGGATGATCGCATTGGCGAGGTCGAGGACGCCGCGCATGGCCGAATGACTCAAACCGGTGCCGCAGTCGGTGATGATCAGGTTGTAGAACTTCTGCAGAATCGTGCACACGCCGCGGTACTCCTCCTCGCTGAAGGCCTCGGCCACCGCCGGATCCCGCTCGGAGGCAAGCACCTCCAGCCGGCTCGGGGCCTGCGAGGTGTGTGCCCGCACATCGCTGTAGCGGTAGACGTTGCCGTCGGCGAGCAGGTCGCGGACCGTCGACGTGGTCTGCTGCGGGATGCGCTGGGCGAGGGTGCCGAGATCGGGGTTGGCGTCGACGGCGATCACCCGATCGCCGCGGAGCGAGGCGAACGTCGATCCCAGACCGACGGTCGTGGTGGTCTTTCCGACACCGCCCTTGAGGGACAGGACCGCAATGCGATAGTCACCCCGAACGGGTCGGCGGAGCCGATCGAGGAGCTGCTGATGGCGGAGGTCGGCCGGTGCCTCCCCGGGATTGATGGTGCCCGCCGACAACGTGTGCACGGCCCGGCGCCAGCCGCGACTCGGTGACCGGCGGGTCCGGCGCCGCACCGCGACCTCGTCGAGACCCGGACCCGGTCGAAGCGATCCGCGGGCGGCCGACGGTTCCGGGGCCGGGGGATACCCCGGGAACGGTGGTGGCGGGGCCGGCGCGACAGCCGGCGGTGGCGCGCCGATCGGGGGTCCCGGAAGGGGCACCGCGGCGTGTCGGGAGCCGGTGGCGGGGCCGTCCCCGACGGGTGGCGGCGGCAGCGGATGTACCGGCGCCGCAGCCGCTGGTGGTGGCACGGTGCCGGGGTGCGCCGAGGTGTGCGGCTCGGCGATGACCGGCATGCCCGGTGCTGAATCGAGGAGGGGCGGACCGATGGGCGGCGGGTCGGCCGGCGGTGGTCCGCTCGGTGGGGGTCCGGCCGGTGGTGGCGCGGCCGGTAGGGGGTCGGCCGGTGCCGGGTCGGCGGCCGGAAAGTTCAACCACGGCGGGAGCGCAGGTGTTGCGGAATGTGTGGTGTCGTATGGCATCGCCAAACCCCCGATAGATTGTGAAACACGTCCGCGGTCATACGGGCGTCTTTACCGGGCGAAGTGTACTCGCGATGGTGATTTCTGCTCGGCGGGAATGCCCATCGATCGGCGGGGGCCGGTGGCCTCTGTGGAGGAATTCCCAACAGGGAATGCGGGTTGTGGATGGCGACCGGCCGGCGTGCCCGATCTGTGGCATCATCAGAAACCACTGAGATGCAAGTCACACTCTGACGGGGGATGATCATGGGGGATTTCGACAGTGGGGAAGCGAGGTCTGAGTCGTCGGCGCGGACGTCGTCGGCACGTTCCCGCTCGGGCGGACTGGCGGTGGTGACCACCGAACAGGGCTTGCCGCTGGCCGTGCGCATCGATGACCGCGAGTTGGGCAAGGCGCCCGGAATGCTTGCCGAGGAAATCGTGCAGCTCTGCCGACAGTCGGCGATGGCTGCGGGAATTCGGTTGCGCGCCAACCTTGGTGACAATGGAACACCCGGTGAGGTGATTGATGCGCTGGGTCTGCCGACCACCGATGATCTCGTCCGAGCCGAGCATCTGGCCGACGACGGAGACCAACCGACGACGTGGCTGCGCACGATGTCGCGGGGTGTGCGATGACGTGGGCGATGGACGAGCTCCAGGCGCGCGCGACGACGCAGTTCGGCCTGCTGTCAGATTTCGCCGAGGGGCTCAGCGCGATTCGGGAGCGGGCCACGTCGCCGGATGATCTGATCACCGTCGAGGTCGACAGCCGTGGCGCGATGACCGGACTGTGGTTTGCCGACGCGGTCGATCGGCTCGGCGGACACCGACTCGGAACCGAGATCGTGGCCACCGCGCATGTCGCGGCACACCGTGCCATGACCCGACAGGCCGCGCTCATCGAGGAATTCGCCGGGAGCTTCGGTGAAATGGTGGGGATCCATTCGGGCAACGGCGCCCGGCTCGACATTCTTGACGGCAACACCAGGGGGTAGACGTGGAGCAGGTTTCGGTGACACCGGCGGCGATCGAGGGGTTTGCCGCCACCCACGCCGCAATCGGCGCGGCGGGGGGGGGGGGGGGGGGCCGCGGCGCCCCCCCCCCCCC
>JASGFO010000208.1:0-7201 GCA_047605505.1 Gordonia sp. (in: high G+C Gram-positive bacteria)
CTGTACCGCAAGGCCAAGGAGCAGCAGCTCCACTCGATGACCTACGCCTACCGGGACCGTCGCGCCCGCAAGGGTGAGTTCCGCAAGCTGTGGATCGCGCGCATCAACGCCGCCGCGCGCGCCAACGACATCACCTACAACCGCTTTATCCAGGGCCTCAAGGCCGCTGGTGTCGAGGTGGACCGCAAGGTGCTTGCCGACATCGCCGTCACCGATCCGGTGGCATTCACCGGCCTCGTCGAGGTGGCCCGCAAGGCCCTGCCGGCCGATGTGAACGCCCCGGCCGCCTGAGTGATTCCGCTCCGCTGATCGACGCCGATGACCCGACCCGCGCTGGACGTGCTCACCGAACGCTCCGCGCGGGTCGTGTCGTATGCGAAGCTGACCCGTCCCTCGGTCCGTCGTGCCGAGGGACGGTTTGTCGTCGAGGGGGAGAACTCGGTCACCGCAGCACTCACGAGCGGCCACGCGGTCACGGTCCTGGTGCGCGAGTCCGGCGTCGAGCGCCATGAACCCGTTGTTGCGCTGGCTCGTTCGCGAGGAGTCGACGTCGTCGGACTCACCGACCGGGCAGTGGCGAAACTCGCCGATGCCACCACCCCACCCGGGATCTTCGCGGTGTGCACGGTGCTCGACGCCGCATTGCGCGACGTACTGGCCGAGGGCGCGACCCTGCTCGCCGTGGCCGTGGAGGCCCGCGAACCCGGCAATGCCGGGACCATCATCCGCTGTGCCGACGCGATGGGCGCCGACGCCGTTGTGCTGCTGGGAGATTCGGTTGACCCGCACAACGGGAAATGCGTCCGGGCCAGCGCCGGCAGCGTCTTCCATCTGCCCGTGGTGCGCGAGCGCTCGATCATCGAGGGGCTCACGAGCATGCGAGGTGCCGGCCTGACTCTGCTCGCCACCGCCGCCGACGGTGAGATTTCCCTCGACGACGCCGCCGAGCTCCTTGCCGCCCCGACCGCCTGGCTGCTGGGCAACGAGGCACACGGCCTGGGCGCCGACGTGCTGTCGGCCGCCGACCATCGGGTGTCGATCCCGATCCGCGGCCGCGCGGAAAGCCTCAACGTGGCCGCGGCCGCGGCGATCTGCCTCTACGAGAGCGCGCGGGCACAGGTGCGGCGGGATCACCGCGGATAGCGGCGGCAGGTACTGCGGCGAGACCGCGCGGCGGCGTCGACTAACCTGATCATCGTCGTTCGCGTGCCCGTTCGGCGACCATCGGCGGGCACGCAGAGCCCTGAGCAGGGCAGAAGCATTCGAGACGAGGAGATCGCCCACCGTGGCCAACGCCGACGCGTCCACCGACCAGGCACCGACCTTCCCGACGCCTGAGGAGCTCGACGCGGCCGCCACCGCCGCGATCGCGGCCTTCGAGTCCGCCGGCGACCTCGACGCGCTGGCCGTCGCCAAGACCACCCACCTCGGTGACCGGTCGCCGATCGCGCTCGCGCGCCGCGCCCTCGGATCGCTGCCCAAGGATCAGCGGTCGCGCGGCGGCAAGCTGGTAAACCAGGTCCGCGGCACGGTCTCGGCAGCGTTGGACGCACGCACCGCACTGCTGCACGCCGAACGCGACGCCGCGGTGCTGGTCGCCGAGACCGTCGACGTCACGCTGCCGTCGCGGCGGCGCCCGGCCGGCGCGCGGCACCCCATCACGGTCATCGCCGAGCAGGTTGCCGATGTCTTCGTCGGTCTCGGCTGGGAGATCGCCGAAGGTCCCGAGGTCGAGACCGAGCACCACAACTTCGACGCCCTCAACTTCCTGCCCGACCATCCTGCGCGGTCGATGCAGGACACCTTCTACATTGCGCCCGAGGGTTCCCGGCAGGTGCTGCGCACCCACACCTCGCCCGTGCAGGTGCGATCGATGTTGACGCGTGAGGTCCCGATCTACGTCGCCTGCCCGGGCCGGACCTTCCGGACCGACGAGCTCGACGCCACGCACACCCCGGTGTTCCACCAGATCGAGGGTCTGGCCGTGGACAAGGGCCTCACCCTCGCGCACCTGCGGGGGACACTTGAGGCGTTCGCCAAGGCACTGTTCGGGCCCGAGACCACCACCCGCATGCGGCCGAGCTACTTCCCGTTCACCGAGCCGTCCGCCGAAGTCGACGTCTGGTTCACCGGCAAGAAGGGCGGAGCCGGCTGGGTGGAATGGGGTGGTTGCGGCATGGTCAACCCGAATGTGTTGCGCGCCAGCGGGATCGACCCCGACGTCTACTCCGGCTTCGCCTTCGGGATGGGGCTCGAGCGCACCTTGCAGTTCCGCAACGACCTCCCCGACATGCGGGACATGGTCGAGGGCGACATCCGGTTCTCGCTGCCCTTCGGGCCGGCCGTCTGACCTCCGGAATCTCCTGGCCACCAAAACTTCTCGACGAAAGAGCTGATTGACGTGCGTGCCCCACAGTCCTGGTACACCGAGGTACTGCGACGCAGCGACCCCCAATGGTCGGCGTCGACCGAGGACATCGACGCGGGCTTCGTCCGCGTCGGATTCGAGATCGAGGACATCGAGCCGTTCCCGGAGATCACCGGCCCGCTCGTGATCGGCCGCGTCGAGTCCATCACCGAGCTCACCGGGTTCAAGAAGCCGATCCGGTTCTGCCAGGTCGCGGTCGGTGAGGACGAGCCGCGCGGCATCGTCTGCGGCGCACGGAACTTCGCCGAGGGTGATCTCATCGTCGCGGCGCTGCCGGGCACCGTGCTGCCCGGCCCGTTCGAGATCGCGGCCCGCAAGACCTACGGCAAGATCTCCGACGGCATGATCTGCTCGGTGTCCGAGCTCGGCATCGGCACCGATCACGCCGGCATCCTCGTGCTCGCACCGGGGACCGCCGAACCGGGCGCCGACGCCCGCGAGGTGCTCGGCCTCGACGACGTCGCCATCGATCTCAACGTCACTCCCGACCGTGGCTACGCGTTCTCGGTCCGCGGACTCGGCCGCGAGCTCGCCGGCAGCTTCGGGGTGCCCTTCGTGGATCCCGCGTCGAGTGTGGTCACGGCCGAGGCGCTCGCCGCGGAGCGCGGTGAGCGCGTGGTCGGCGAGGAATGGCCCGTCGCCATCGAGGCGGCCAGCGGATCCACCCGCTACACCGCACGCGTCATCGACGGCGTTGACGCCACGTCGATCTCGCCGTGGTGGATGCAGAAGCGCCTGATGGTGGCCGGCGTCCGGCCGATCTCGGGGATCGTCGACGTCACCAACTACGTGATGCTCGAACTCGGTCAGCCGCTGCATGCCTTCGACGCGGACAAGATCACCGGCACCATCACCGTCCGCAACGCGCGCGCGGGGGAGAGAATCACCACGCTCGACGACGTCGAGCGTGTCCTCGACCCCGAGGACGTCGTGATCGCCGACGAGACCGGGCCGATCGCGCTCGCCGGCGTGATGGGCGGCGCGTCGACGGAAGTCGGCGCGCAGACCACGCGGGTGCTGCTGGAGTCGGCGACCTTCGACCCGGTCCGCGTCTTCCGCACCGGCAAGCGGCACAAGCTGACCTCGGAGGCAAGCAAACGCTTCGAGCGCACGGTCGATCCGGAGGTCACCGCGGTGGCCTCCGATCGGGGTGCGCAGTTGATCATCGAGATCGCCGGCGGCCACCTCGCGAGTCCGGTGTCGGAGGCCCGCGTGCCGGTGCCCGCACCCGCACCCATCACCATCGCCGCCGATCAGGCCGACCGCACGGCCGGCATTGACTACCCGGCCGGCACCACCGCGACCCGCCTCGCCGAGGTCGGGTGCACCGTGACCGGTACCGATCCGTTGACGGTGACCCCGCCGTCCTGGCGCCCCGACCTGCGGCAGCGCGCCGATCTCGTCGAGGAGGTGCTGCGCCTGGAAGGGCTCGAAGACATCCCCGCCGTCGTACCGAGCGCGCCTGGCGGCCGTGGCCTGACCGCGGCCCAGCGGCGTCGCCGCAGCCTCGGCAAGACCCTCGCACTCGACGGATACGTCGAGGTCCTGCCGTACCCATTCCTGCCCGCTGGGGTTTTCGACCAGTGGGAACTGCCCGCCGACGACCCGCGCCGACGCACGGTGGCAGTGCTCAATCCGTTGGAAGCTGATCGGCCGCAACTCAATTCGACGCTGTTGCCCGGTCTGCTGGAGATGGCCGCCCGCAACATCGCGCGCGGCCAGCGCGATCTGTCGCTGTTCACCATCGGGCAGGTGGTCCTGGCCGGCGATCACGTGACCGCGGTCGCGGCCCTCGACGTCACGCGGCGTCCGAGTGCCGACGAGATCGCCACGCTCGACGCGTCGCTGCCGGCCCAGCCGTTGCACGTCGCCGCGGTCCTGACGGGCCTGCGGGATCCCGCGGGGCCCTGGGGACCGGGTCGGGCCGCGGACTACCTGGATGCCTTCGAGGCCGCGCGCGTGATCGGCCGGGCCGCCGCGGTCGACGTGGACCTGGTGGCCGCCGACTACGCACCCTGGCATCCGGGCCGGTGCGCCGCGGTGACCGTCGACGGTGTGGTCGTCGGCCATGCCGGCGAGCTGCATCCGGCGGTGCTCGAACGCGCCGGCCTGCCCAAGCGGTTGTGTGCGGTGGAGATCGACGTCGATGCCCTGCCGCTGCGCGTACCACTGCCGTCGCCGCACGTTTCGGTGTTCCCGGCCGTCCTCCAGGACGTGAACGTGGTTGTGGCCGAGACGGTTCCGGCAGCCGACGTGCAGGAGTCGCTGCGCGTCGGGGCAGGCGAGCTGCTCGAGTCGATCGAGCTGTTCGACGTGTTCACCGGTGAACAGGTGGGTGCCGGCAACAAGTCGCTGACCTTCGCGTTGCGGTTCCGTGCCGACGACCGCACCCTCACCGAGGACGAGGCGAGCGCGGTGAAACTGGCCGCGGTCGCGGCGGCCGGCGAGCGGGTCGGGGCGCGATTGCGGTAGGGACGGTGTGGCGTGGCCGGTCATCGTTCACTTCCAGAACGACCCGACCACCCGGGACTCCACGTGACCCAGGCTCGCCTCATCGACGACGGCACGCAGGAATCCGTCTGGCTGGCGGCCAACGCCCTCATCGCCGCTGGGATCCCCCGAGCGTGACAGCGCTCAAACACCACCCACCCCCTGAATCAACTTGCAGCACTGTGCATAATGATCGCATGACGATCACCATCGCTGTCGCCGGTGCCAGTGGCTACGCGGGTGGGGAAATCCTGCGCCTGCTCTGCGGACATCCACGCCTGCGATCCGGTGAGCTCGAAATCGGTGCACTGACGGCGGGTGGCAATGCGGGCACCACGCTCGGCACCCATCATCCGCACCTGCTCCCGCTCGCCGACCGCGTCCTGTCCGAGACCACCCCGGACGTGCTCGCCGGGCATGACGTCGTCTTTCTCGGTCTGCCGCACGGCACGTCGGCCGTGATCGCCGACGCCTTGCCGCCGACCACGCTGATCATCGACTGCGGCGCCGATTTCCGGCTCCAGGATCCTGCGGACTGGGCCGCGTACTACGGCGGCGAGCACGCGGGGACCTGGCCGTACGGTCTGCCCGAGCTGCCGGGCAACCGGGAGGTGCTCGCCGACGCCGCCCGGATCGCGGTGCCCGGCTGTTATCCGACGGTGTCGATCCTGTCGTTGCTGCCCGCCGTCGCGGCCGGACTCATCGAGCCGGCGGTGACCGTGGTCGCGGTGAGCGGCACCTCGGGCGCCGGCCGGTCGCCGAAGGTGGATCTGCTCGCCTCCGAGGTCATCGGCTCGGCCCGCGCCTACGGAGTCGGCGGCGTGCACCGGCACACCCCGGAGATCTCGCAGGCGCTCTCGGCGGCCGCGGGCACCCCGGTGAGCGTGTCGTTCACCCCGGTGCTCGCACCGATGTCGCGGGGTATCCTCGCCACCTGTTCCGGGCGCACCACGGCCACCGCCGCCGACGCCCGGGCGATCTATGACAAGGCTTATGCCGATGAACAATTCGTGCATGTTCTGCCGGCCGGGGCCTGGCCGGCGACAGGGTCGGTGATCGGCTCCAACGCAGTGCAACTCGGCGTCACCGTCGACGAACGAACGGGCACGCTGGTGGTCATTGGCGCCGTCGACAACCTGACCAAGGGCACCGGCGGCGCCGCCGTGCAATCGATGAACCTGGCACTCGGCTGGGACGAAGCAGAAGGACTGAGCACAGTGGGAGTGGCGCCGTGACCGCGCAGGACGAGACCACGCAGGGCGTCGACGAGGCGGGTGACGATCGGATCGTCGGCGGGGCTCCGCAGCGCGCACCGCGGTTGCTGCGCAATCAGGGCGTCACCGCACCACTCGGATTCCGGGCGGCCGGCATCGCCGCGGGTATCAAGGCCAGCGGCAAGGAAGACCTCGCGCTCGTCTTCAACGAAGGCCCGGACTATTCGGCCGCGGGCGTCTTCACCCGCAACCAGGTCAAGGCCGCGCCGGTGCTGTGGAGTCGGCAGGTGCTGACCACCGGCCGGTTGCGGGCGGTGATCCTGAACTCCGGCGGCGCCAACGCGTGCACCGGGACCGGTGGCTTCCAGGACACCCACGCGACGGCGGAGGCGGTCGCGAAGGAGCTGAGCAACTGGGGCACCGAGACCGGCGCGGTGGAGGTGGCGGTCTGCTCGACGGGGCTGATCGGTGACCGGCTCCCGATGGACAAGGTGTTGGCCGGCGTCACCGAGATCGTGCACGAGATGGGTGGCGGATTGTCCGGGGGGACCGATGCCGCCCACGCGATCATGACCACCGACACGGTGCCCAAACAGGCCGCGCTGCATCACCCGGAGGGGTGGAACGTCGGCGGGATGGCCAAGGGCGCCGGGATGATGGCACCCTCGCTGGCGACGATGCTCGTGGTGCTGACCACCGACGCGCGGGCGAGCGCCGACCAGCTCGACACCGCGTTGCGTCGTGCCACGGCGCAGACCTTCGACCGGCTCGACATCGACGGCTCGACATCGACCAATGACACGGTGCTGCTGCTGAGTTCGGGTGCCAGCCAGATCCCCGTCCAGCAGGACGAGCTCGATGCCGCGGTCTTCGCCGTGTGTGACGATCTCGCCACCCAGCTGATGGCCGACGCCGAAGGTGTCACGAAACGGATCGTCATCACCGTGACGGGCGCGGTGACCGACGATGACGCCGTCGCGGTCGCCCGGACCGTTGCGCGGGACTCGCTGGTCAAGACCGCGCTGTTCGGTTCCGACGCCAACTGGGGCCGTGTCCTCGCGGCGGTCGG
>JASGFO010000209.1:0-7162 GCA_047605505.1 Gordonia sp. (in: high G+C Gram-positive bacteria)
CGGGGTCCGGGAGCTCCGGCTGATCGGTGCACATCAGCCCGCGTACAACCGCCGGTCCCGGCACCCGCACCGCGGTTGGTGGATCACCTTCTCGGGCGAGCGGTTTCCCCGCCTGGTGGTCAGCCGTACCCCCGACGACCACGCGGTCGGTCCGGTCTCCGGGCGGACCGAGGCCATCGAGATCGCGGAGGTGATCTCGCGGGTCGCACGCCTGCGCACCTGCCGGGCCCGCTTGCCTGCCGCCGCGACCCATCACTGGTGTCCCACCCCGGCCGCGGGTGGCCAGCTCGTCGGGGCGTGCGCGGCGGCTGCCGATCGCCCGCAGACGCGCACCGACTATGCGGCGCATGTCCAGGCCGCCACCGAGCTGTTCGAGGGCCGCGGCGACGCACTGATCGACGCACTGATCGGCGAGCTCGACCGGCTGGTGGCAGCGGAGATGTTCGAGACGGCCGCACGCCACCGTGATCGGGTCTCGGCGACGATCGAGTGTCTGACGCGCGCGCATCGTCTCGCGGCGTTGTGCCGGCTCGCCGAGCTCGTCGTCGCCCGCCCCGACGGACGTGGCGGGTGGGAGCTCGCCGTGATCCGGCACGGTCGGCTCGCGTCGGCGGGCGTCGCCCGTCGTGGCGTGGCACCGATGCCCGTCGTCGACGCCCTGATCGCGACGGCCGAGACGGTGCTGCCCGGGCCCGGACCACTGGCCGGCGCGCCCGCCGAGGAGGCCGGTCTGCTGTATCGGTGGATCACCGGACCGGGCACCCGGATCGTTGCCACGAGCGACGGATTCGCCCTGCCGGCACGATCGGCGGCCGGCCGCGCCGACTGGGCGTCGACGGCCCGGGCCGCACGGCAGGCCGCAGGCCGGTGACGACGACCAGATTCCCGGCGGCCGGGGGTGGCGTCGCCATCGGCGAGGAAGAGTTGGGGACGCCCGACGGCCGGTACCGCCGGGCGATCGGTCACGCGAGCTGTGTCGACAGCGCGGCCCAACGGTCGAGGAGATCGGCCGCCGCGCCCGAGTCGATCGCCGCCGCCGCCTGCTCCCGGGCAGCGGCTACGGCCGCCAGCAGGCCGGCGTCGTCAAGTCGTTCGCTCATCTGCGCCGCCACCAGGGCCGCGGCCGCGTTGAGCAGGACCGCGTCGCGCACCGGCCCACCCGCCCCGGCGAACAGGTCGCGGGCGATCGCGGCGTTCACGGTGGCGTCGCCGCCCTGCAACGCCGAGAGCTCGACCGGCTCGATCCCGAGCCCGCGGGGATCGAGGTGCAGCTCGATCACCGCACCGTCGATCACCTGCCACACGGTGGAGGTGGTCGTGGTCGTCAGTTCGTCGAGGCCGTCGTCGCCGCGCACCACGAGCACCGCACTGCCCGGTCCCCGGTCGGCGAAGGCCCGCGCGAGCACCGGCGCCAGATCGGCGAAGGCACAACCGATCAACCCGCGCGCGGGACGGGCCGGGTTCGTCAGCGGGCCCAGCACGTTGAACACCGTCGGCACGCCGATCTCGCGGCGCGGCGGACCGGTGAACCGGAACGCCGGGTGGAACACCGGGGCGAAGCAGAACCCGATCCCCACCTCGTCGACACAGCGCGCCACCTTCTCGGCGCCGAGCCCGATCGCCACGCCCAACGCCTCGAGAACGTCCGCGCCACCGCTCTTCGACGACGCCGCCCGGTTGCCGTGCTTGACCACCGGCACGTCCGCGGCCGCGACCACCACCGCGGTCATCGTCGAGATGTTCACCGTGTGGGACCGGTCGCCGCCGGTACCCACGATGTCGATCGCAGGCCGGTCCACCGTCACCGGCACGGCGTGCGCGAGCATCGCCGACGAGAGCCCCCGCAGCTCGGTGGGCGAGGCGCCCTTCATCTTCACCGCGACACCGAACGCGGCGATCTGGGCGCCGGTCGCCCCGTCGGTCATGATCTCGTTCATGGCCCAGGTGACCTCCTCGAGCCCCAGGTCGATGCCATCGGTGACCCGGCCGAGGATCTGCGGCCATGTATACGACTGTGCGCTGCTCACGCAGAGAACTGTATTCCGGCGTCAACCGTCCCGGCCGAGGACCTGCCATCCGAGCGCGCTTCCGCCGTGTCGCGAGCCCAGGCTCGCCATCCGTGACCGCTCCTGCGACAGATGCAGCGCGTCGAGCTCCTGGACCCGCGCCAGCACCACGAGCTCGCGCCCCAAGCCCGCGTGCACACCGGGAAATTTCGGACCGGTCTGCGCCGGCAGCTGCGTGTAGCGGTCCAGCGCCGCCACCTCGACGGCGGCCGCCACCCGGGCCGGCGGCAGGGACAACACGTGCCGCAACACGATCTGGAGCCCGGGCCGCCACGTCGACGACGCCAGTGCCGTCGCACTCGAGACGGCGTCGTCGGTGGACTGCACGATCAACGTCAGCGCCGGGTCGTCGACGGTCAGGCCGGTCGCCACGCGGCGCCGGCCCAGTCGGGCCGCCAGCCGTTCCCGGCGGGATCGCCCGACCGGACGCCCATTGAGGTCACAGGTGTGCGGATCGTCGGCCATCACGGCCGCCACCGTACGCCAGTTCGGCCCCGACACGGCCTCAGGACCGGCCGAAACCCTCGACACAGCCGCTCGCCGGGTACCCCGCGATGGCCTCCGAGCAGCGGGAACAGAAAAAGTTCCGACCAATCTCGGACCCGAGTGGTCACCGCGTACTACGAACCGTCATACTTCAACCTGTGACTAGCGCTGTAGGTACTTCGGGAACGGCCATCACCTCGCGCGTGCACTCGCTCAACCGCCCCAACATGGTGAGTGTCGGCACGATCGTCTGGCTGTCCAGTGAGCTCATGTTCTTCGCTGGCCTCTTCGCGATGTATTTTGTCGCGCGAGCCAATTCCGATCCCAGCCTCGGCTGGCCGATGGAGCCGACCAAGCTCAATCTGGGCCTGGCCATACCGGTGACGACCGTCCTCGTCCTGTCCTCGGTCACCTGCCAGATGGGCGTCTTCGCCGCTGAGCGCGGCGACGTCTTCGGCCTGCGTCGCTGGTACGTGCTGACCTTCCTGATGGGCGCCTTCTTCGTCGGGGGACAGGCCTACGAGTACGTCCACCTGGTCCATGAGGGCACCACCCTCGCCTCGACCGTCTACGGCTCGGTCTTCTACATGGCCACCGGATTCCACGGTCTGCACGTCATCGGCGGTCTCGTCGGCTTCATCTTCCTGCTCGTCCGCACGAAGCTGTCGAAGTTCACCCCCGCGCAGGCCACGGCCGCGATCGTCGTCTCCTATTACTGGCATTTCGTCGACATCGTCTGGATCGGCCTGTTCGTGACGATCTACTTCATCCGATGACCACCTCGCGGGTCACCGCGACCGTCGCCGACACGGCCGACCCCGACACCGCAGACTTCGCGCAGGTCTCCCACCTGTGCGCACCCATACACCAGTCCGTCCGCTAGTAGAGAGATACAGATGAGTTCATCTCCACCGCGATCGTCGGATAGCGACGCAGCCGCCGCGGTCGACACAGCCCGCCCGCAGGCGTCGTCGCCATCGGGCGCAGCCCGTAAGGCGAAGGCCCGGCGCAAGCTCCGCCGCCGGGCCGGTGGCACACTGCTGCTGCTGGCCGCTCTTCTCCTCTCGGGCGTGATCGCCTCACTGCTGACCCCGAAACCGCAGGTCGCCTCCGCCGACGCCACCGAGAGCGCCGCCCTGATCCGGGACGGCAAAAAGCTCTACGAGACCTCGTGTGTGACCTGTCACGGCCGCAACCTGGAAGGTGTGCCGGACCGCGGGCCGTCGTTGCTCGGCGTCGGTGACGCCGCCGTCTACTTCCAGGTGTCCTCCGGCCGTATGCCCGCCGCCCGCGGTGAGGCCCAGGCCCAGCGGAAGCCACCGAAGTTCACCACCGCCCAGATCGACCAGCTCGGCGCCTACATCCAGTCGCGCGGCGGTGGTCCGACGGTGCAGTACGAAACCAACCCGGACGGCTCGATCAAGACCGAGAACGGGGTCCGGGTGATCCGGCAGGGTTCGCTGCGCGGTGAGAACCTCGGGCGTGGCGGTGAGCTCTTCCGGCTCAACTGCGCGTCGTGCCATAACTTCACCGGCCGTGGCGGTGCGCTGTCGGGCGGCAAGTTCGCGCCGACCCTCGACGGCGTCGACGAGCAGCAGATCTATGCGGCCATGCTGACGGGCCCGCAGAACATGCCGAAGTTCTCCAACCGCCAGCTGTCGCTGCAGGAGAAGGAAGACATCATCGGATTCGTCAAGTACGTCACCGAGTCCAAGCCGCAGGGCGGTTTCGGAATCGGCGGTTTCGGCCCGGTCAGCGAGGGCATGGTGATGTGGTTTGTCGGGGTTGTGGCGATTGTTGCCGCCGCGATGTGGATGGGATCTCGAACATGAGCGCCAGTGACAAGGACGTTCCGTCGACGGACGAACTTGAGGCAATGAGCAACGACGAGCTGGTCAAGCTCGGCACCAATCTCGACGGGGTGGAGATCATCCACCGGGCCGAGCGCTACCCCGAGCCGGGTTCGGGGGTGGAGAAGCGGGCCGAGCGTCAGGTCGCGATCTGGCTGACCATCGCGGGCCTCTCGGCGATCGCGTGCTTCGTGATCTTCGGCTGGAATCATTGGCGCTTCGTCAAACCCGATGAACCCTACTACTGGTGGTACACCCTCAACACCCCGTTGCTTGGCATCACCTTCGGCTTGTCGATCCTCTCGATCGGCATCGCGCTGATCCTGATCACCAAGAAGTTCCTGCCGTCGGAGATCGCCGTGCAGGACCGCCACGACGGGGGCTCCGCCGAGGTCGACAAGGCGACCATCATCGCCGAGTTCAAGGACACCGGCGTCACCTCGACGCTCGGTCGTCGCAAGATGATCATCGGCACCGGCCTCTTCGCCTTTGGTGCCCTCGCGTTCACCGGTCTCGTCGCCGCACTCGGCGGCATCATCAAGAACCCGTGGGCCAAGCGCGAGGACTCCGAACTCTGGAACTCGGGGTGGTCCCCGATCCACAACAGCCCCGCCGACGAGACCGTCTTCCTGCGCCGCGACGTCGGTGACCCGTACCGGGTGGCGCTGGTCCGGCCCGAGGATCTCGACGCCGGCGCCATGGAGACCGTCTTCCCGTGGCGTGCCTCCGACGGCACCGGTGAGACCGAGGAATCCCGGCACAAGCTCCTCGAAGGGCTGCGGACCGTCAGCAACCCGGTGATGCTGATCCGCCTGCGTCCCGCCGACGCCGCCGCGGTCGTCAAACGCAAGGGCCAGGAGAGCTTCAACTACGGCGACTACTTCGCCTACACAAAGGTGTGCAGTCACCTGGGCTGCCCGACGTCGCTCTACGAACAGCGCACCAACCGAATCCTGTGCCCGTGCCACCAGTCACAGTTCAACGCCCTGGACTCGGCCAAACCGGTCTTCGGTCCCGCGGCGCGCGCACTGGCACAGTTGCCGATCACGGTCAACCAGCAGGGTTATCTCGTCGCCAATCGCGAGCATAATCAGGGCAACTTCATCGAACCTGTCGGTCCAGCATTCTGGGAGCGCAACTCATGACGATCTCCGACCGCATCGGAACGCAGCTGGAAGAGGTGGACTCGCGGTATCACCTCGCCGCCGGCATGCGCCGCCAGGTGAACAAGGTCTTCCCCACCCACTGGTCGTTCATGCTCGGTGAGGTTGCGCTCTACAGCTTCCTCATCCTGCTGGTCTCCGGTGTCTATCTGACGTTCTTCTTCGACCCGTCGATGGCGCACGTCACCTATCACGGTGCCTATCAGCCACTCAACGGTGTCACGATGAGCCGGGCCTACGAGACCACCCTTGACATCTCGTTCGAGGTGCGCGGTGGTCTGTTCGTCCGCCAGATCCACCACTGGGCCGCGCTGTTGTTCGCCGCGTCGATCATCATCCACATGGCGCGCATCTTCTTCACCGGTGCTTTCCGCCGGCCCCGCGAGGCCAACTGGATCATCGGCTGCGTCCTGCTGATCCTGGCGATGTTCGAGGGCTTCTTCGGCTACTCGCTGCCCGACGACCTGCTCTCGGGTACCGGCGTCCGCGCCGCCATGAGCGGCATCGTGCTCGGTATCCCGCTGGTGGGCACCTGGGTGCACTGGGCGCTGTTCGGTGGCCAGTTCCCCGGCGACATCATCATCCCGCGGCTGTACGTCATGCACATCCTGCTGTTCCCGGGCATCATCCTGGCGTTGATCGGCGCGCACCTGGCACTGGTCTGGTATCAGAAGCACACCCAGTTCCCCGGCCCGGGCCGCACCGAGAAGAACGTCGTCGGCGTTCGCATCATGCCGGTGTTCGCGGCCAAGGGCGGCGCGATGTTCGCGATGACCGCGGGCGTGCTCGCGATCATGGCGGGTATCTTCCAGGTCAACCCGGTGTGGGTGCTGGGTCCCTACAACGCCGCACAGGTGTCGGCGGGTTCGCAGCCCGACATCTACATGATGTGGACCGACGGTCTTGTGCGTCTGATGCCGGCGTGGGAGCTGTATCTGGGCCACTACACGATTCCGGCGATCTTCTGGTGCGTCGTGATCATCTCGCTGATGTTCATGCTGATGTTCGCCTATCCGTGGATCGAGAAGCGGCTGACCGGCGACGATGCGCACCACAATCTGTTGCAGCGTCCCCGCGACACCCCGGTGCGGACCGCGATCGGCGCGATGGCGTTCTCGTTCTACATCCTGCTCACGCTGTCGTGCATGAACGACATCATCGCGCTCAAGTTCCACGTGTCACTCAACGCGACCACCTGGTTCGGCCGTATCGGCATGATCGTGATCCCGCCGCTCGCGTACTTCATCGCCTATCGGTGGGCGCTGTCGTTGCAGCGCAGCGACCGTGCGGTGCTCGCCCACGGCATCGAGACCGGCATCATCAAGCGACTGCCCCAGGGTGAGTACATCGAGCTGCATCAGCCGCTGGGTCCGGTCGACAGCCATGGCCACGCCATCCCGTTGCCGTACGAGGGCGCCGCGATCCCGAAGCGGATGAACAAGCTCGGTTCGGCGGGCTCTCCCGGTACCGGATCGATCCTGCTTGCCGATCCGCCCGAGGAGCAGAACCGCAACGCCCATCAGGATCACGAGATCCACGTCGGCGAGGCCAACGCCTTGCGCGAGCTGCAGGCGAAGGGCGGCAATCCGCTCGAATG
>JASGFO010000210.1:0-7134 GCA_047605505.1 Gordonia sp. (in: high G+C Gram-positive bacteria)
GCTCGCCACCGGGGACCCGGCGATCACCGCGCGGCTGCGGGCCATCGAGCGGGCCCCGGCGGACCTGTTCGTCACCTGTCCGCCGCAGGTGCTGGAGTTCGCGCAGGTCAAGCAACTGCGACACGAGTACATTGCGCCGTCATCGCAACGACCTGCCGACCACGGCTTCGTGCGCACGATGTATAGGGCAGGACCGCCAACCGGGGCGTCCGGCCAGAGTTCTGCTTGATTGCTCTATCGAGTCGGCGACACGATGATAGATATACTAAAGCGATGGTGCGCGAATTGTGTGCAATACTGAAGTTCTAGTCCTAGCTGAACTCGCGGCTCTGGACGCGGATTCAGGAGGGCCACAATGGTTCCGTCATCACCACGCGACGCTCTCGGCCCGCACGCGGCCATCGTCCGAGATATCGTCATCGACGTGGTGCTTACACGACACAGGTACGCTGCCGAAGCCCACCAGGCCGCGCATACTCGGACCACACGTGGCTACTCGACGCTGTGGCACGATCTGTTGGTCGATGTGCAGGAAGCGTTCGGTGGTCGAGGATGCGACCTCTACAAGCTTGCTCCGGCCGGGTACAAGGTTCCGATCGTCAATGGCTGCATCTTGTATGTGTGGCGGATCCCGGTCTCGAACGACCCCGCACACTTCGCGACGAGCCCGACGAAGATGAGCTGTTTCGATGCGGTGGTTCCGGAGCCCGCACTCTTCGATGCCGCCTTCGTCGGTGCATCGAGCGTCCCTGCCGGCGATTCTGTCGACGAGCCCGAGCAGGAGGTCGATCTCAGCGCGGTGGTGAGCTCGGTGGACGGCACCGTGCCGGTCGTGCTGGTCATGGTCGACTCGTCGCCGCAACAGCTGCGGTCGATCGGCTGGGCGGTCGCCGAGTTGGATCGGGAGAGCGGCGAGGTCGGCTTCCACGGACAGGAAACCATCTGGCAGCCGGAGCCCGTTGTGGAGTCGGACGCCACCGGCGTCGAATCGTTCGACAGCGGCACGCCGATTCCGCCCGCCGTCGAACCGCGCGAGCAGGAGGGCACTGATCCGGATGCGCGATGACCCCCCGCACCTGTTCGACGTCGCGGGTTCCGGCCAGGCGCACGGTCGGTTCGAGCCCGCGCGACTGACCCAGGCTCGCGTCCGGCGCTCGGTGACCAAGTCGGACCTTGCCGCCGAGGTCGGCGTGTCCGCCGCTGCGATCGGCCAGTACGAGGCCGGTGTCAACTCTCCGCGCACCGACGTGCTCGATCGTTTGGCCAAGGCGCTTGACGTCCGCCCGGACTTCTTCGGGGTCGGTCGCCCGCTGGTGCGCATCGACATGGTCAACGCGCATTTCCGCAGCCTGCGCTCGGCCCGCGTCAGCGACCGCCAGAAGGCGCTGGCGACGGCGACTTTGGTGTGGGAGCTGACCTTCGCGCTCGAGCGGCACGTCAGGCTCCCCGAGGTTGATCTCCCCGACGCTCCTGCCGGCAGCTCGCCCGCCGAGGCGGCGGCCCTCCTGCGCCGGCACTGGGGCCTGCCCGATGGCCCGGTCAAGCACCTGGTTGCCACGGCCGAGTCACGCGGCATTGTCGTGGCGGTCCGTCCGCGCGGCGAGATCGACGACGTGGAGGCGTTCTCGGTCGTGATCGTCGACCGGCCGATCGTTGTCACGACGCCGCGCCGGACGGAGAACGTGTTCAGGCACCGGTTCTCCATCGCGCACGAGATCGGGCACCTGCTGCTGCACGCTGACTCCGCCGAGCACAGTGCTGCCATCGAGAAGGAGGCTGACGAGTTCGCCGCGGCGTTCCTGACGCCAGCGTCGTCGATGGACGCGGTGCTGCCGCAGCGGCTCGACCTCGCCGCGCTCGACCGGCTCGGTCGGACGTGGGGCGTCTCGCCGCACTCGTTGGTTCGCCGGATGGTCGAGCGCGGGCGTACCACCGAGTCGTCGGCGCGGCGTGCCTACCAGCGCCTGGCGCTGGTCAACGACCCGCTCGCCGACCCGACCAGCGCCTACCCGGGAGAGCTGCCGACGCTGCTGCGGAAGGCCTCGGAGCTCGCCGGCGACCACGGCGCACCTGTGCCCGCGCTCGCCGAAGCGCTGAAGATCAGCGCCGCCCAGGTGCGGGATCTGCTGGGGGAGCACGACGAACGCCCCGTGCTGCGCCTCGTGGGTGAGTGACTAGAGTCACCGTCGCCAGAGGTCGAGTGTCTCCCATGCCTGAGGCGCGCCCATGGACTTGATCGTCAGGGCGTGCGAAGTCGGAAACTCCCGCAGTAGCGCGGCGAGTTGCTTCGCCCAATCGGTGTCGGGATCAATGGCCGGCAGGACGTAAGCGATGATGGCGAGGGCGTTGTAGGTGCCGAAGACGACCTTCGCCGTCTCCTCGTCCCGCAGGTGATCGAGGACCGGGATCTGCCCGACCTTCGGGCGGGACGGCGCATTTTGGAGTTTCCGGTTGAACAGCCGGGAGTGGTGGGCCGCGACGTTGCGGACGTAGTTCAGGCTGGCAAGCCAGCTGGTCATGATCTTCTTCGTCGGGACGCCGAAGGCCAGGGCGATCTCCTCGGCGTCCTGTTGGTGCATGCCGCGGTAGAGGACCGAGAGGTGGCCAAGCTCGAGGATTTCAGTGAGTGCCCAGATCGGCATCCGGTCGTCGTACTTCTCCCGGAAGTGCTCAACGAACTGCTCGTCCGAACTGGCCTTCCTGGAGTTGACGCGCTGCAGCCATTGGATGTGCCTGCTCGGTGCTGGGGCCCTGACGTCGGTGCTCTCGGCTGTGAAGGCTTCGGTGAAGCAAGCCGGATCCTCGTAGGCGAACGGGGACCTACTGCCGAGCACATAGCCGACCCGCATGCGGACCGCGACCTCGATGCGCTCGACGCCGTCCATGACCAGCATGCGCAGGCGCCGGTCGAAGTCGATGATGTCCTCGGCGTGCCGCAGCGTCGTGCCTGCCCGGTAGTCGCTGAGTACTCGGATCTGTGCACGGCCTTCGTCGCTGACCTGCTGCGACTCGCGGAACGGGTACAGGTATCCGGTGAGACGGTAGTAGCCGACCGCTTGCAGGACTGACGTCGCTCGGCCGCGGTCCTCTATCTCGACCCCGTGCCCAGCCAGCCGATCGATCTGTTCGTCGACAGACAGCCACGGCTTCGCGTACTCCGCCATGCGCCTCTCCCGGAAAGAAAATCAGCCCGCGCCTTGCGGCAACGGGCTGATCATGATCTGGCAATCCTAGCACGAGTCGCCCCTCGAAACCTGTCGGTGGTGAATCGCCCTGAATTTGTGCGTTATCAGCGTGCTTCTTCGTCGCGCCCCGTCTGGCGGGCGCGACTCTGTGGGCGCGGTGTCATAGCGTCGTAGCAACAGTGCTGGCCAGTGGGGGTTGGTGCGGGTGTGAGCCGGGGTGACCGGTGGGTCGGGGTCGGATGTGGTTGACGATTGAGGACAGGTTGGAGATCGCGGCCGGGGTGCGGGCGAAGGAGTCCGTGACGGCGATCGCTGTGCGGATCGGGCGGGATAAGTCGGTGGTCTCGCGTGAGATCCGCCGGAACCGGTGCGCGTCGGGGCAGTACCGGGTGGCGACCGCGAACAAGCTCGCTACCGTGCGTCGGGCCCGGCCCCAGGACCGCAGGATCGACGCGGACCCAGCCCTGAAAGAGCGGGTACTTGCTGATCTGCGGGCGTCGCGGACCCCGCGGCAGATCGCCGGCCGGTTGCGTCTGGAAGCCCGGGACACGACAGTGGGTACGGTGAACCGTTCCCCTGACGCCCTGGGCCGGACCGTTTCGCACGAGGCGATCTATCGCTGGATCTACGCGCTCCCGAAAGGCGAGCTGGATCGGCAGGCGATCATGTTGCGCAGCAAACGCACACGCCGCCGTCCACGCAAGACGGTGGGGGAACGCTCCGCGCGGATCGTCGGCATGATCAGTATCGACGACCGCCCCGAGGAGGCGACGGATCGGCGGGTCCCCGGTTGGTGGGAAGGAGACTTGATCGTGGGCAAGAACGGCGGGTCGGCGGCGGTGACCCTCGTCGAGCGGACCAGCCGTTACACGCTGATCCTGGGTCTGCCGGAGGGGAAAAAGGCCACCGGCGTCGCCGACGTGCTGATCGACCACCTGCACGGCCTGCCCGACTTCATGCGCCAGGGCCTGACCTGGGACCAGGGCACCGAGATGGCCGACCACGCCTCCGTCACCGTCGCCGCGGATCTGCCGATCTACTTCGCGCACCCCCGCTCCCCCTGGGAACGCCCCACGAACGAGAACACGAACGGCCTCATCCGGGAATACCTACCCAAGGGCACCGAGATCACCGACCACCAGCCGTACCTCGACTCCATTGCCCGTGAACTCAATGAACGCCCCCGCGCATGCCTGGGCTACTACACACCCCGGGAAAAGTTCGAGCAACTCCTCCGCGACAACACCGTTGCTTCGACGAATTGACACCGCCAGGGTCTGGCCTTCGGTTCATGATCACGATGCCCGAGACCTAATTTGGTTGGGAGGGATCATGCTGTCACGGTGCGGGACTTCGATCGTGCGGTCAGCGCAGCATCCGATCGGTCGGCAGGTTGACCCAGCTCGGGTTCCTCGGATCGATGTCGATGTATTGCGGGCGCAACTGTGAGGACCACATCGCCGGTCCGATGGGCAGTGCCTTGGTGAAGTTGAAGGCATAGAGGTCCACGCGGATCCGGTCACCGGGTTTCAGGGCCGCCTGCGTCGCCGACATCGGGATGTCGATCTCCACCGTCTGTCCAGGCTGCACTGGCCGGTGGTGGTCGAGGGACAGGTACAGGACGGGATCGGTGAGATCGCCGTTCGGGGCGTAGCCACTACGGCTCCGGTCGACCTCGCGGAGCGACACCACCAACTGTCCCATTGAGATCACCTGGGACCGGCCGTCGGGAGAGACGACGTTGACGGTGGCGTGCCAGTATCCGTCGGTGGTCTGCAGACGCTGGCGGAGATGGATCACCGGAGAGCCGCTGATCCGCGTCAGGCTGCTCGCCCTGGGTGAGGTGAACGTCTGTGCGGCGACTTCGGAGATCCGGCTGTCCCGGGCACAGAAGTCGAACAGTGCGGTGATCCCGGCGGTCGACTGCACGTTGTCGCGGCTGCACAGTGGCGATAACCCAGGCTTCACCTCCCGGGTGGCGTGCTGCGCCGGTGCCTGCGATGACAGGGAACCGTCACCGGCGACCGGGGTGTGCGTGGTGCCCGATGCCCGCCCGGACAGATAGTGGCGTTGGTAGGTGTACCCCGGAAGCGGGAAACCGGAACCTTGCAGGTAGTTGCCTGCCGGTTGCGACGCCAACGTGGCCGGGGCGTACCGATCGATACCGTTGTCGATGCCCTTGAGCCAGTGGTCGTACCAGGCCCGGGCCAGGACGTCGAGTCGGGGCGGCTGCCCCGGACGGCCGAACTCGGATCCGACCGTGAGGTGGTAGCCGTCGTCCATGATCAGCTTCTTCTTGGTGCCCGGGAGCTGGGTGAGGCCCGTCAGCAAGCGACTCTGGCTGTAGGTGAGCAGATCGTTCCAGCCACCCACGGCAAAGGTCGGGGTGGTGATCCGGCCGATGTCGGTGTAGAGGGATCTCCGTCGCTGGGAGTTCGCATCGAGCATCGCGCGGGTGTTCCCGTGGAATTGGCTGACGTCGCGCGTGGTGATCGCCTCGATGAGGACGTCGTAGTAGGTCAGCGGATCGCGTACTCGGCTGGCCAGCCATGCCCAGTCGAATGTCCCGTTGAGCATGGAGGCCACGTTCGGGATCGCCTTGGTCGAGTTGACAATGGTCAGCCATGGGGTGAGGAAGCCGAATCCGATGCCGCCGCCCGGTGCGATGATATCGTTGATCACGTCGAAGCCGGGAACGACCGGGAAGATCGCGTCCAGTTCACCGGGCGCGTTCGCCGCGGCCTTCAATTGGTTGATGCCGGAGTAGGAGACGCCGGCCATGCCGATCTTGCCGTTCGCCCAGTGCTGCCGCTTGGCCCAGCGGATGACCTCGACGGTGTCGCGAGCCTCGCGGTCGCCGAACACTCCCCATTGTCCCTGTGAGAAGCCGGTGCCGCGGACGTCGACGACGAGCATCGCGTAACCGGAGCGGATGAGTTTCGGATCGAATGAGAACGTGTCGACCAGACCGCCTTCGGCGATCCCGGCGAGCTCGTTGTAGCCACCCAGCGCGGTGCCCCGAAGGTTGATGGCGTTGAGCAGCGACAGAAGTTGCGGCATCAGGACCGGAAAGTTCGTCACCTGCGACAGCAGCGAACTGATCATCTTGGTGTACGGCGTCATGTTGACGATGACCGGCATCTTCGTGTTCACCGGTCTGCCGTGGGCGTCGGCAGGCCGGATCAGGTTTCCGCGCAGTGTCACACCGTCGCTCATGGTGATCCCGACATCGGGTGTGATCGCGTATCCCGGGTAGCGCTGTGGCCCATCGTGGGTACGGGTCCACTGCGCGCCCAGGGTTCCGTACACCGCTGCCTGTGCCGGCGCCTGCGTGAGCGGAAACATCGACGTTCCCACGATGGCGAGCACCGGAACGACGAGCGAGATCAGCAGACGACGCAGAACAGTACGCGCGGCCGGTCGCATGGTACGGCAACTCCTCGAGGTCAGATCAATCCGCACCCCAAGAAGAAGCAAGCGTGCGATTTCCGTCTCAGGGTTACCACAGGAATCACCAGCAGACCCGGGATTGTGATTTCTTGATGGCGCAGGAACCCGGCACGGCACTCTGAACACAGAGCGCTGTCCGCTCCCGGAGCAAACCGCCCCATTTGTGTGTTCATGGGTGTGCACGGTTTGTTTGTTGGTGGTTCGTGGACGGCACGGAAGCAACAGGAGATGTCAATGACGGATGAGCAGGACGCCCCGCACACCGAACTCTGGGTGCAGCGCACCGGAACCCGCCGCTACACCGGGCTCAGCTCCCGCGGCGCGCAGGTGCTGATCGGGTCAGAGGACGTCGAGGGGGTGTTCACACCCGGCGAGCTGCTCAAGATCGCGTTGGCGGCGTGCACCGGGATGTCGTCGGATCGGCCGCTGTCGCGCCGACTCGGCGACGACTACGACGCGACGGTCCGGGTCAGCGGGACCGCCGACCGCGAGAACGAGG
>JASGFO010000211.1:0-7098 GCA_047605505.1 Gordonia sp. (in: high G+C Gram-positive bacteria)
AGGTCACAATGGTTTCGGCAACGCGTGATTACGCACCCACGATCCAACGACACCGGCCAGAACAGGGACACCGGCCAGAACAGGACACCTTGAAGTGGATATCGGCATCATCATCGGCATCATCGTCGCGGTCCTCGTGGTCGCCGCGCTTGTGGGTGGCGGCCTCGTCGTCACCCGGCGCCGCCGGATCTCGCTGACCGACACCAAACCCGAAACCCAGGTCACCGACGGGTCGACACCGCAGGTCGACCGATCCGGCGGATATCAGACCGGTTCCGGATTCACCTTCAGCCAGGGTGGCCCGACCGCGGTGGCCGACGACGACGCGGTGGCACCACCCGTGCCGCCGGTGGCCGAGCGCACCGAGACCGATGGCCAGCCCGGCGTCGGCGACGATGCGTCGGTACCGCGCGACTCCGCCCGGCGCGGCCTCACCGACGTCAGCCTGCCCGACGTCGCCGACGAGGCGGCCGGAACGGCCGAGCCCGAGACCGCCGAGCCCGAGACCCTCGACGAGGTCAGCACCGAGCCGCCGGCCCCGGCGCCTCCGGTCACCGAATCGACGGCCACCGTCACCGTCACCGACGCCGCGCCGGCCCCGGTCGCGCCGGTCGAGGTGGTCGTGCCCGACACCGTCGCCGAGATCGCCGCCCCGCAACTCGACGAGATCGCGCCGACCGCCGGCCGCCTGGGCCGGCTGCGTGGCCGCCTGGCCCGCTCCCAGGGCGCCATCGGCAAGTCGATGCTCTCGGTGCTCGGTGCCGGTGACCTCGACGAGGACAGCTGGGAAGAGATCGAGGACACCCTGGTCATGGCCGACCTCGGCGCCGCCACCACCACATCGGTCGTCGACACCCTGCGTACCGAGCTGGCCGCCAACCCCGTCCGCACCGCCGACGAGGCCCGCGCGCTGCTCCGGCGCGTGCTCATCGCGCAACTGCGGCCCGAGATGGACCGGTCGGTGCGGGCCCTCCCGCACGCGGGCAGCCCCGCCGTCGTCCTCGTCGTCGGGGTCAACGGCACCGGAAAGACCACCACCACCGGTAAACTCGCGCGCGTCCTGGTCGCCGACGGCCGCCGCGTGCTCCTCGGCGCCGCCGACACCTTCCGCGCCGCCGCCGCCGACCAGCTCCAGACGTGGGGTGAGCGCGTCGGCGCCGACATCGTGCGCGGCAAGGAACAGGCCGATCCGGCCTCGGTGGCCTTCGACGCCGTCGCCAAGGGCATCGACACCGGGGTCGACGTCGTCATGATCGACACCGCCGGACGCCTGCACACCAAGACCGGTCTCATGGACGAGCTCGGGAAGGTCAAACGCGTCGTCGAGAAGAAGGCGCCCGTCGATGAGGTGCTCCTGGTCCTCGACGCCACCGTCGGGCAGAACGGCCTCGTGCAGGCGCGGGTCTTCGCCGAGGTCGTCGACATCACCGGCGTGGTCCTGACCAAGCTCGACGGCACCGCCAAGGGTGGCATCGTCTTCCACGTCCAGGAAGAGCTGGGCGTTCCGGTCAAGCTGGTGGGACTCGGTGAAGGCGCCGACGACCTCGCCCCCTTTGAACCCGAGGCCTTCGTCGACGCGCTGCTCTGATCGACCTCGCTGCGCCGACCTCGCTGCGCGCACCTCCGCTGTCACCGGCCGGGTGCCGGCACGGTGTCATCGGATCCGATGTCGCGGGCCCGCTGCGTCCTGCGCAACAGTCGGGATGGCGTTACACGCCAGAAATATCAAGTGGCCACGGGTTCACATGCCTGAAACGCCAGGGTGCCACGGCTGAAACCCGGCACCGACAGTCTCTTGGGAGGCGTCGAGCGGTCGGCGCATCTAGGGAGGTTTCTTACAGTGGTTTCTGCACTGCCAAGCGAAGCGTTTGGCGAATTCGACCCGGGCGACACGGCGTGGATCCTGACCAGTGCTGCACTGGTGCTCCTGATGACGCCGGGTCTCGCGTTCTTCTACGGTGGTCTCTCGCGGGGCAAGTCCGTCCTGAACATGATGATGATGTCGTTCGGCTCGTTGGCGACGGTGAGCGTCATCTATGTGCTCTGGGGCTTCTCGATGTCGTTCAGCACCAACATTACCGGTGATGGCGACATCGGCGGGCTGTTTGCCAATCCGTTCGCGCTGTTCGGGTCGGATCAGCTGCTGAACACGATTCCCGACACCGCGGCCGGGGCCGAGGAAGGCGCCGAACTCTATGTGACCGGCGGCGGCTCGATCCCGTCGATCGTCTTCCTTGCCTTCCAGCTGACGTTCGCGGTGATCACCGTCGCGCTGATCTCCGGTGCGGTCGCCGAACGCGTCAAGTTCTCCACCTGGCTCGTGTTCACCGTTGTGTGGACCACCATCGTGTACTTCCCGCTCTCCCACATGGTGTGGGGCGGCGGCATCATGTCGGGTGCCGAGACCGGTTTCGCCTCCTGGATCTTCGGCAGCGAGGATGGCGCGGCCAAGGTCGCCCCGATCGACTTCGCCGGTGGCACCGTGGTCCACATCAACGCCGGTATGGCCGGCCTGGTCCTGGCGGTCCTCGTGGGCAAGCGCGTCGGCTTCGGCAAGACCGCCTACCGTCCGCACAACATCCCGTTCGTCATGCTGGGTGCCGCACTCCTGTGGTTCGGCTGGTTCGGCTTCAACTCGGGTTCCGAGCTTGCCGCCGACGCCACCGCAGGCCTGGTGTGGGTCAACACCACCGCGGCCACCGCCGCGGCGATGATCGGCTGGCTGGGCGTGGAATGGGTGCGCGACAAGCACGCCACCAGCGTCGGCGCCGCCTCGGGCATCGTCGCCGGCTTGGTCGCGATCACCCCGGCCTGTGGTGCGCTGACCCCGGTCGGCTCGCTGATCCTCGGCGTCATCGCGGGTGCGCTCGCGGCGGTCGCGATCGGCCTCAAGAACAAGTTCGGGTACGACGACTCGCTCGACGTGGTCGGCGTCCACCTGGTGGCCGGTCTCTGGGGCACCATCGGTATCGGCTTCCTCGCCAAGGACACCGGACTGTTCTGGGGCGGTGACGGCAAACAGCTCGTCGTCCAGGTGGTCATCGCCCTGTTCGCCCTGATCTTCACCGGCGTGCTCACCGTGGCCATCGCCCTTGCGCTCAAGCCGCTGGGCTGGCGCATCGACGACGAGGCCGAGAAGCGCGGCATCGATGAGACCGAACATGCGGAGACAGCGTATGAGCCGGCGTGAAACACGACACTTCGACAACTACGCTGAATCCTGTGGAGAGGGATAACTCATGAAGCTGATCACCGCAATCGTCAAGCCGTTCACGCTGGAGGATGTCAAGGCGGGTCTCGAACAGAACGGGATCCTGGGCATGACCGTCAGCGAGGTACAGGGTTACGGTCGCCAGAAGGGGCACACCGAGGTCTACCGGGGCGCGGAATACTCGGTTGACTTCGTCCCGAAGGTGCGCGTGGAGGTCGTCGTCGATGACGCCGTGGTGGACAAGGTCGTCGACGTGATCGTCGAGGCCGCCCGTACCGGCAAGATCGGTGACGGCAAGGTGTGGGTCTCGCCCGTGGACTCGGTTGTTCGTGTCCGCACCGGCGAGCGCGGCGCGGACGCGCTGTAGACGAGGGCCGATGCCCTTCGTGAGCTCAGGTCATGGCCCCGCGTCCGACGACGAGTCGGGTGCGGGGCCACGTCCTTCCCGAACCACTGCCCCGAGCGCGGCCAAGGATCTGGCCGCGACCCGGCGGCAGCTCACCGCGGCCACCGGGCCGCAACGCCTCGATGCCGCCGGTCTGCGGCAGGTGCTGGTGGATTTGCACGAGTTCTGGCTGACCAGCAAAGGCGCCGAGCTGGGGATCAAACCCGGCAGCGGTCTGGCGATCGTGGCCGTCGGCGGCCTCGGCCGCGGCGAACTCCTGCCGCACTCCGATCTCGACCTGATCCTGCTCCACGAGGATCTCGCGCCCGAACGGGTGGCCGAGGTCGCCGACGGCATCTGGTACCCACTCTGGGACGCCAACATCCCCCTCGACCACAGTGTGCGGACCGTGGCGCAGGCGCTCCAGGTGGCCGCCGACGACATCACCGCCGCGCTCGGCCTGCTCGAGGCGCGCCACATCGCCGGCGACGAGGACCTCTCGTCGCTGCTCATCGGTGGTGTTCGCCAGCAGTGGCGCACCGACATCCGCAACCGGTTCCCGGCCGTCGTCGACCATGCGCGGGACCGCTGGCGGCGCAGCGGGGACATTGCGCACCGGGCCGAACCCGACCTGAAAAACGGTCGCGGTGGCCTCCGCGACGTCCAACTGCTCGGCGCGCTCGCCATCGCGCAGCTCACCGACGGGATGGGCGGTCTGCGCCCGGACTCGCCGGGCGCCGGGCCCCAGGTGGCCTACCAGCGGCTGCTCGACATCCGGACCGAGCTGCACCGCATCGCCGGACGTCCGCGGGAACAGGTGCGCGCCCAGGACGCCGACGAGATCGGGGCCGCCCTGCGGATCGGCGACCGCTTCGACCTGTCCCGGGTCATCAGCGACGCTGCCCGCACGATCAGCTATTCCACCGACGTCGGCATCCGCACCGCGGGCAACTCGTTGCCGCGCCGCGGGCTGGCCAAGCTGCGCCGGCCGCCGATCCGGCGGCCGCTTGACGAGGGCGTCGTCGAGCACAACGGCGAGATCGTCCTGGCCCGCAATGCCCTGCCCAGCAAGGATCCTGGCCTGATCCTCCGGGTCGCGGCGGCGTCCGCGCAGACCGGACTGCCGATCAGCGCGTCGACGCTGTCCCGGCTCGCCGACTTCGCACCCGAGCTGCGGGAACCCTGGCCGACCGAGGCGCGTAGCGATCTCCTCGTGCTTCTGGGATCGGGCCACCACATGGTCGCCGCGATCGAGGCACTCGACCGGACCGGGCTCTGGGGTCGGCTGCTGCCCGAGTGGGGTGCGGTCCGTGACCTGCCGCCCCGCGACGCGGTCCACACCTGGACCGTCGACCGGCATCTGGTGGAGACGGCCGCGATCGCGGGATCGCTGACCACCCGTGTCTCCCGGCCGGACCTCCTCGTCCTCGGGGCCCTGATCCACGATCTGGGCAAGGGCCGCGGCGCCGACCACAGCATCGTCGGCGCCGAGCTCGCCGTGCAGGTCGGCAACCGGATCGGGCTCTGGCCGCAGGACGTCGCGATCCTCTCGGCGATGGTGCGTCATCACCTGCTGCTGCCGGTCGTGGCCACCCGGCGTGACCTCGACGATCCGGCGACCGCGGCCGAGGTCGTGGAGACGCTCGGCCACAGCCGGGTGCTGCTCGAGCTGCTTGCGGCCCTCGCCGAGGCGGATTCGCTGGCCACCGGACCCGGAGTCTGGGGCGACTGGAAGGCCTCACTGATCGGCGAGCTCGTGCGGCGGGCCAACCGGCTGCTCGACGGGGACGAGCTGGTCGCGCCGCCACCGCTGTCCGACGAGCTCATCGGGCTCGCCGAGAGCGGCGACTATGCGGTCCGGATCCGGCCGGGGGAGGGCGCGCACACCTACACCGTCGTGATGGTCGCCCCCGACGGCCCCGGGATGCTGTCGAAGATGGCCGGGGTGCTGGCACTGAACGGCCTGCGCTCGCACTCGGCCGAGGTGCGTGGCCACCAGAACAAGGCCGTCGACACCTTCGTCGTCGTCCCCGCCTTCGGCGAGCCACCCGAGGCCGGACTGCTGCGCCAGCAGTTGATTGCCGCGGTGGAGGGAAAGATCCAGGTCCTCGACCGGCTCGACCGGCGCGAACGCGAATCCCCGGTACCGACGATCGCGAGCGTGGCCGGCGCCCCCGGGGCGGCCACGCGATCGCCGGCCGACACCGACGAGCACCCCGTCGTCACCAAGGCCAACGCGGTCCCCGCGCTGTTCGCCGTTGCGCCGACCCGGGTGCTGTGGGCGCCGACGTCGACCCCCGGTGAGGTGCTGATGGAACTGCGCACCGACGACCGCCTCGGCCTGCTCAGTCGGGTCAGTGCGGTCCTCGAGGCGGCTGGGGTGTCGGTGCGCTGGGCGCGGGTCGCCACGCTCGGCAACACCGTCGTCGACACCTTCTGCCTGGAACTGTCCGAGGACACCGACGCGGCCCGGGACGCACTGGCGCAGCAGGTGATGGCCGTCTGCCCGGCCGTGCGGCCGCGATCGCCCGACGACGATCCCGGCCCGCCCGGGGGCGGGACCTCGCGGTCGGGGGTCCCGATGAGCTGAGGGCGGGATCGACCGGCCGGTGATGCGTCGACGCCCGGACGGGCCGACACGTCCCGGCGCTCATCAAATACACTGGCACAATGTTCGACTCCCTCTCCGATCGGTTGACCGGCGCCCTCCAGGATCTGCGGGGCAAGGGCCGCCTCTCCGACGCCGACATCGACCGCACGTGTCGTGAGATCCGGCTCGCCCTGCTCGAGGCGGACGTCTCGCTGCCGGTGGTGCGCGCCTTCATCGCCAAGATCAAGGCGCGGGCCAAGGGCGCCGAGGTCTCCGGGGCGCTGAACCCGGCGCAGCAGGTCGTCAAGATCGTCAACGACGAGCTCATCGGAATCCTCGGCGGCGAGACGCGGCGAATCCAGTTCGCCAAGACGCCCCCGACGGTGATCATGCTCGCCGGCCTGCAGGGCGCAGGCAAGACGACCCTCGCAGGCAAGCTCGGTGCCTGGCTGAAGAAGCAGGGACACACGCCGCTCCTGGTGGCGTGCGACCTGCAGCGCCCGGGTGCCGTGTCGCAGCTGCAGATCGTCGGAGAGCGCGCCGGCGTGCCCGTGTACGCACCGCACGCGGGCACGTCGATCAGCGGTGTCGCGGCGCCGACCGGTCTCAATCCGCTCGGTGTGTCCGCAGGCGATCCGGTGTCGGTGGCCCGCGCCGGGGTCGACGAGGCACGGACCAAACTGCATGACGTCGTCGTCATCGACACCGCGGGCCGCCTCGGCATCGACGCCGAACTGATGCAGCAGGCCGCCGACATCCGCGCGGCGACCGCACCGGACGAGGTGTTGTTCGTCGTCGACGCGATGATCGGCCAGGATGCCGTGAACACGGCCGAGGCATTCGCCCAGGGCGTCGGATTCACCGGTGTCGTGCTCACCAAGCTCGACGGCGACGCCCGCGGCGGCGCGGCCC
>JASGFO010000212.1:0-7081 GCA_047605505.1 Gordonia sp. (in: high G+C Gram-positive bacteria)
TACAAGCCGGTGATCCAGACCCGCTACGAGCCGATGGAGCGTAAGTACTGATGACTGCGACCCTGGAAAAGTCCGTCCCCGGCTCCGACGAGCCGCCGCTGCCTCCCGTCCCCGACGAGGCGACGATGATCACGCTGAAGATCTACCGGTTCAACCCGGAGAACCCCGACGCCCAGGGATTCGAGAGCTTCCGCGTGCCTGCCCTGCCGACGGACCGGCTGCTCAATCTCCTGCTCTACGTGAAGGGCTACCTCGACGGCACCCTCACCTTCCGGCGCAGTTGCGCGCACGGCGTCTGCGGCTCGGACGCGATGCGCGTCAACGGCGTCAACCGGCTGGCCTGCAAGCTGCTGATGAAGGATCTGCTGCCGAAGGACAAATCCAAGTCGATCACCATCACCATCGAACCCATCAAGGGGCTCCCGGTGGAGAAGGATCTGGTGGTCAACATGGAGCCGTTCTTCGACGCCTACCGGGCGATCAAACCGTTCCTCATCACCTCCGGCAACGAGCCCACCCGGGAGCGGATCCAGTCGCAGACCGACCGCGCCCGCTTCGACGACACCACCAAGTGCATCCTGTGCGCGTGCTGCACCACCAGTTGCCCGGTGTTCTGGAACGAGGGCTCGTACTTCGGTCCCGCCGCGATCGTCAACGCACACCGCTTCATCTTCGACAGCCGCGACGAGGGTGCCGTCGAACGCCTCGACATCCTCAACGACGTCGACGGTGTGTGGCGCTGCCGCACCACCTTCAACTGCACCGACGCCTGCCCGCGCGGCATCCAGGTGACCCAGGCGATCCAGGAGGTCAAGCGCGCGCTGATGTTCTCGCGCTGAGACCGCCCCGTCCTGCTATAGATGACACGGGAGCGAGGTGCCGCGACAATTATTGTCGTGACACCTCGCTCTCGTGTCATCTGTAGCGGTATCACCCCGAGCTCACGACCATGATCGAGGAGAAGGCGTATGCGCCCGTTGACCGTGCTCGAACTGCGTCACGCCGAGCTCGAACCGCCCGCCGCCTACGGTCCGGCCCTGGCCGAGCTTGCCCGCGTCGACACCGTCCGGGTGTGGCAGGAACCATTGCCTGCGGATCCGGCCGGCTACGACGCCATCGTCACGATGGGCGGCTCGATGGGGGTCGGCGACGCCCACCGCCTCCCGTGGATCGCCGACGAGATCGCCTTCCTCCGGCGCGCGGTCGACGCTGATGTCCCCGTGTGGGGGGTATGCCTGGGATCGCAGTTCCTCGCCGCGGCGCTGGGCGCACGGGTCGTCACCGGCGAGACACCCGAGATCGGGGTGTACACCGTCGCCCTGACCCCGGCCGGCCGGGCCGATCCGGTCTGGGGTGGCCTCGACGTCGCCGAGTTCGATTCGGTCCAATGGCATTTCGACACCTTCGACCTGCCCGCGGGGGCAACGCTGCTGGCCACGTCCGCGGCGTATCCGCACCAGCTCTACCGGTATGGCCGCAGCTACGGGGTGCAGTTCCACCTGGAGGCCGGGGGCGCACTCGTCACCCGGTGGCTTGGTGACGGCTCCGGTGACGCATTGCGGTCGATCGTGGGCGACGCGGCGATCGACCGCTTCCCCACCAACGCAGGCACCGCCGAATCGTTCACCGCACCGGCCGCCGCGGCCGTGATGCGACGCTGGCTCGAGCAGATCGCGGAGTAGCCCGGTCCGGTCACCGACGGAACCGTCGGCGTCGCGGGTGCGTCCAATTCTGCATCCCCACTCCCGACAAACCTGGAGATCCGATGCACCGACCACTCCGCGTTCTCGCGCCGGCCCTCACCCTGTCCGTTCTCGCCCTGATCGCCGGACCCGGCACCGCGCGGGCGCAGACCCCGTCCGACGGTGTCCTCGTCACCGTCGTGGTCACCTCGGATCGCGAGTACAACGATCACCTCATCTGGCACGACGCGGCCGGCGGACTCCGGCATCAGGCCGACGTCCCCCTCAGCACCCACGATGCGGCAGGTGGCCGCTGGTCGTCGTCGCTCACGCTGACCGCCCACGACACCGACGATCCCGACGTCGGGGTCGTTCTCGTCTCCGGCGGTGAGTACGCGGCCTGTCAGGTGTTCCTCGGCGACCGATCGATCGCCCAGGCCGAACAGGCGGGCACCGATGCCTCGGTCACGTGCGACTCGCGGCGCTAGGGCGTGTCTCCCAATTCTTCTGCGTGGGATTGGTGGTTCCGCTGTGCGGCTGGCAAGGCGGAGGAGGGAGGCATAGCGGAGCTATGGTGACCGACGACAACGCAGCCAGGCGTGCAGCGGGGCCGCCAAGACCCGCAAAGGGGATTGGGAGACACGCCCTAGGGCGTGGGGTTCTCCGTTTGGCGCTGGGGGTGGTGGTCTCGATCTCGACAGGCTCGACCCGGCGGATACGCCCTCCGCTGGCGCTCCGGGCTACTCGATCAGTGGATGATCTAGCTGTCGAACCCCAGCCCCACCTTGTCCATCGCGGTCAGCCAGGCACCACGTTTGCCCTCTCGGCGTTCGCTGCGCGCGATCTGGTGCCGGGTCATGTTGATACCGAACCAGCGCAGCGGCTCGGGGGGAAACGGGATCGGTTTGGTGCGGACCATGTCCAGCGCGGTCCGTTCGGTCTCGAGGCCGTCGACGAGATCCAAGGCGGTCGCGGCGGCAAAGTGCGAGGCGCCCACACCCAGCCCGGTGAATCCCACCGAGGTGACGACGCGCCCGCCGAAGGAGCGGTCCCAGAAGGCACAGAACCGGGAGCAGGTGTCGATCGCACCACCCCACGTGTGGCTGGCACGGATGCCTTCGAGCTGCGGGAAGAACTGCAACAGGTGCTCGGCGAGCAGGGCGAACTCACCGGGATTGTATTGGTATCGCGGCGAATCTCCGGAACCGTAGTGGTACAGCGCATCCCAGCCGCCAAAAAGAATCCGGTTGTCCGCGGTCAGCCGGAAGTAGTGGAACCGCGGACCGACGTCGGCAAGGCCTTCCCGGCCGCGCCAGCCGATCGAGGCGAGTTGTTCGGCGCTGAGCGGCTCGGTCATGATGGCGTAGTCCCACACCGGGACGGTGAACAGGCGCAGCTTCCTCAACAACGACGGTGCCGCGTTGGTCGCGAGCACCACCTTCTCGGCCACCACGGCGCCATAGCCGGTCTGCGCCCGGATCCGGCCCCCCTCGTCGGTGAGGCCGGTGATCTCGGTGTTCTCGTAGATCTCGACGCCCAATCGCTCGGCCGCGGCCGCGAGCCCCCACGCCAGTTTGGCCGGGTCCAGCATGATCACGTCGGGATCGAAGAGCGCCCCGAGCACCATCGGTGAGTTCACCCGCTCGCGCGCCTGGGCCTCCGGCAAAATGGTCAGATCGATGCCCAGCAGTGCTGCCTCCGACGACATCTCGCCGAGGTCGTCGATCTGCCAGCCGAAGTTCGCGATCTCCAGTTCACCGGTTCGCTCGGCGTCGGCGTCGATGCCCAGGCGGCCCATCGCGGCCTCGATCTCGTCGAGGGTCTCGGTGCCCATTCGCAACAGTGTCGTCATCTCGTCGGGAAAGCGGGCGATCCCGTTGCCCAGGCCGTGGGTCAGGCTCGCCGCGCAGAACCCGCCGTTGCGGCCCGACGCCTGCTCGGCGACGCGGTCGCGGTCGACGAGCACGATCCGGCGGCCCGGGTCGCGTTCGGCGGCGGTCACCGCGGTCCACAACCCGGTGAAGCCACCGCCGACGACGAGTAGGTCGGTGCTCACCTCGTCGGACAGCCGTGGCCGCGGCGCCGGCCGCTCGGGCCGGTCCAGCCAGAACGATTCCCGCGAGGCCTGGGCCACCATCTCGATGGCGCGTCGGCCAGGACGCCTCGCCCAACTCATCACTGTCCCCCACTCTTCGCGAAAACGGTACGGTGCCAGGGCTTCTCGGCCACCCCGGTGATATCGAAACTGACGTGCTTGATGGCCAGGTACTCCTCGAGCGAATACATGGACATGTCCTTGCCGAACCCGGAGGCGCCGAAACCGCCGTGCGGCATCTCGCTGACGATCGGGATGTGATCGTTGATCCACACACAGCCGGCGTGAATCTCGCGCGACGCCCGGTGCGCCCGGTACACGTCACGGGTCCACGCCGACGCCGCCAGTCCGTACACGGTGTCGTTGGCGCGGCGGATCGCGTCGTCATCGTCGGTGAACGACGACACCGTCAGCACGGGTCCGAAGACCTCGTCGCGATAGATCTCGGAGTCCTCGGCGACGTCGGCCACCAGCGTCGGCGGATAGAACGCACCCGGGGAATCCGGCACCTCACCGCCGACCACCACCCGCGCGGTCTGCCCGGCCCGCTCGACCATCCCGGCCACCTTGTCGCGGTGGGCGTGCGAGATCAGTGAGCCCATGTCGGTATCCGGGTCGGCCGGGTCACCGACGATCACCGACCTCATCACGTCGGCGACGCCGGATACGAAATCGTCGTAGCGGTCGGCCGCCACGATCGCCCGCGTCGCCGCCGTGCAGTCCTGCCCGCCGTTGATGAGCGCGCCGGCGACGGCGCCGTTGATCGCCGCGTCGAGATCGGCGTCGTCGAACACCACGAACGGCGCCTTGCCGCCGAGCTCGAGTTGGACGCGGGTCCCGTGGGCGGCGGCCTGGCTCATCACGAGCCGGCCGACCGCGGTCGACCCGGTGAAGGTCACCAGGTCCAGGCCGGGATGTCCGGCGAGGGCGGCGCCGACCTCGGCCCCGGTACCGACGACGACGTTGAGGACACCGTCGGGAAGTCCTGCGGCACTGGCGATCCGGGCCAGGGTCAAGGTTGTCAGCGGAGTCAGCTCGGCCGGTTTGAGGACGACGGCGCACCCCGCCGCCAGGGCGGGGATGACCTTCCAGACCGCCATCTGCAGCGGGTAGTTCCACGGTGTGATCGAACCGACCACCCCCATCGGCTCCCGCCGGATCGACGAGGTGTGGTCACCGTCGTATTCGGCGCTGGCCTTGCCCTCGAGGTTTCGCGCGGCCCCGGCGAAGAACCGCACGTTGTCAATGCTGCCGGGGACGTCGAACTCCCGGGCCAGCCGGATCGCCTTGCCGGTGTGGGTCATCTCCTCGACGGCGAGCGCCTCCGCTTCGGCGTCGAGCAGTGCGGCCAGCGCCAGCAGCACATCGGAGCGTTCCGCCGGGGTCGCCGCCCCCCAGTCCCGCTGGGCGGTGCGCGCCGCGGCCACGGCGGTATCGACGTCGGCGGCGGTCGCCAGGGCGAGGGTGGCCGCGGGCTGCGCTGTTGCGGGATTGACAACGATGTGCTCGGGTCCGGCCGCGTCGAACGGCCGACCGTCGATGAAGCCCGACGGGACGCTGAGGGAGGACACGCCACGATGGTAGCCACCGTTATTCGGATTCGCGACTTTACTGCCTCTTGGGACAACGAATTCTCCACCAGATATTGCGTCGAACAACGGAATCCGTAGGATCAGGGGGTGTCCGATGCACCGATACCGCTCGACGCCACCGCCAAGCGCATCATCGAGCTCCTCCAGGCCGACGGCCGCAGTTCGTATGCGTCCATCGGCAAGGTCGTCGGGCTCTCGGAGGCCGCGGTCCGCAATCGGGTCCAGAAGCTCAGCGACAGCGGGCTCCTGCAGATCGTGGCCGTCACCGATCCGCTCAAGCTCGGGTTCGCCCGCCAGGCGCTGATCGGCATCCGGTGTACGGGCTCCACCGAGGAGCTCGCACGACAGCTCGCCAAGAACCCCGAGATCGACTACGTGGTGCTGACCGCGGGCTCGTTCGACATCCTCATCGAGGTGGTGTGCGAGAACGACGATCACCTGCTGTCGATCATCAACCGGACGGTCCGGACACATCCCGAGGTCACCGGCACGGAGACCCTTGTCTATCTGAAACTCGTCAAACAGCAATACAATTGGGGGACACGATGACCGCCACAGAACGCACCCTCGGCGAACGCAGCGCCGCCCACCTCTGGGGCCATTTCGCCCGGCACGGCGACGGGATCGCCCCGCCGGTGATCACCCGCGGCGAGGGGATCCGGATCTTCGACGATCAGGGGCGCAGCTACCTCGACGGGCTGGCCGGGCTCTTCGTGGTCCAGGCCGGGCACGGGCGCGTCGAGCTCGCCGAGGCGGCCGCACGGCAGGCCACCGAGATCGCCTTCTTCCCGGTGTGGTCGTATGCGACGCCGCCGACGATCGAGCTGGCCGAGCGGCTGGCCGCCTACGCCCCCGGTGACCTCAACCGGGTCTTCTTCACCAGTGGTGGCGGCGAGGCCGTCGAGAGTGCCTGGAAGCTGGCCAAGCAGTACTTCAAGCTCACCGGAAAGCCGATGAAGCACAAGGTGATCTCCCGGTCGATCGCCTACCACGGCACCCCGCAGGGCGCGCTGTCGATCACCGGCGTCCCCGGGCTGAAGCAGATGTTCGAGCCGTTGACCCCAGGTGGATTCCGCGTCCCCAACACCAACATCTATCGTGCCCCCGACCCGGCCCTCGCCGCCGATCCCAAGAAGTTCGGCCGGTGGGCCGCCGACCGGATCGCCGAGGCCATCGAGTTCGAGGGACCCGAGACGGTCGCCGCGGTCTTCCTCGAGCCGGTCCAGAATTCGGGCGGCTGTTTCCCGCCGCCGCCCGGGTACTTCGAGCGGGTCCGCGAGATCTGCGACGAATACGACGTCCTGCTCGTCTCCGACGAGGTCATCTGTGCGTTCGGCCGGATCGGATCGATGTTCGCCTGCGCGGATTTCGACTACGTCCCCGACATCATCACCTGCGCCAAGGGCCTGACCTCCGGCTATTCGCCGCTCGGCGCGATGATCGCGAGCGAGCGACTGTTCGAGCCGTTCAACGACGGCGCGACCGTCTTCGCGCACGGCTACACCTTTGGCGGACATCCGGTCTCGGCGGCGGTGGCCCTGGCGAACCTCGATCTCTTCGAGCGGGAGGGCCTCAACGACCGTGTCAAGACCAATGCGCCGATCTTCCGGTCGACCCTCGAGAAGCTCCTCGACCTGCCGATCGTCGGTGATGTCCGCGGCGAGGGCTACTTTTACGGGATCGAGCTCGTCAAGGACAAGGCGACCAAGGAG
>JASGFO010000213.1:0-7071 GCA_047605505.1 Gordonia sp. (in: high G+C Gram-positive bacteria)
TGCCCTATTAACGGGCGTGGGGGTTCAAGTCCCCCCTCGGACACTTTCGGCGACACGACTCCGGTCGGTGGGCAGCTCGCGGGCGGACCTCTCCCACAGCTTGCTGGCGAATTGCTCCAACTGCAGCGCCAGCAGCAACTCCTCATCATCGGCTTCAAGACGCCGGACTCGTTCCAGTTCGTCGGCACGTTCGGCGGCCAAACCAGGGTCGTCTAGCGAGGCGCCGACTAAGCCCTGATCGCCGGACCGACGGCCCGCCGACCGCGAACAGGACCTCGCCCGACCACCGGTTCGCGCCACCGGCGGCCTGCCACAATGTCTCCCGTGACCCAACGCGTCTTCTTCGACTGTGACACCGGCATCGACGATTCCCTCGCGCTGCTGTATCTGCTCGCCCGCGACGACGTCGAGCTCGTGGGGATCGCGAGCACCGCAGGCAACGTCCCCGCCGACGTGGTCGCGGCCAACAACCTCGCGTGGCTCGAACTCTGCGGGCGCACCGACATCCCGGTCCATCTCGGTGCCCCGGTCCCCCTGGTGGCGGAGCTGATGACCACCGAGGAGACCCACGGTCCGTTCGGCGTCGGCTATGCCGAACTGCCCCCGGCCACCGTCGCGGTGGCACCCACCGACGCGGCCGACGCATGGATCGAGGCGAGCCGGCGGCACGCGGGTGAACTCGTCGGCCTGGTCACCGGGCCGCTGACGGCACTCGCCACGGCGATCCGGCGCGATCCGGGACTGCCGTACCGGTTGCGCCGAATCGTGGTGATGGGTGGGGCATTTCACACTCACGGCAACACCACGCCCACCTCGGAGTGGAACGTCGCGGTGGATCCCGAGGCCGCCGCCGAGGTGTTTGCCGCGTTCTCCCCTCTCGACGCGCCGGATCCGATCCTGTGCCCGCTGGATCTGACCGAGTCGGTGGCGTTAACCCCTGATCACCTCGTCACGCTCGCCGGTGCGGCCGGCAGTACCCCCGTCGAATGCCCGGATCCGGCCGACGAGCGCGGCCTGCGGTCGGTGGCGTCGAACACGATCATCCGGCACCTCGTGGACGCGCTGCGCTTCTATCTCGAGTTCCACGAGGCCCACGACGAGGGCTACCTCGCGCATCTGCACGATCCGCTCGCCGCGATGATCGCCCTCGACCCGGGGCTGGTCACGACGCTGCCGGCCCACGTCGACGTCGAGCTGCGCGGCACGCTGACCCGCGGCACCACCGTCGCCGACGAGCGCGGGATGTGGGGCGGCACCCCCAACGTGCGCATCGGCACCGCCACCGACGTCGACGCGGTTTTCGATGACCTCATTGCCACGCTGGCCCGGCTCGCCCGTCGGGTCGGCTGAGGACGCGTGACCGCACGGCCCCGCACGCCGACATGGGTTGGGCGCAACCCTCACACCACTGCTGCGGTGACCCCGGCGTCGTCGGTGCCGACCAACCGACCGTCGGCGCCGACGATCGCCGCGACGATCTCGCCGGACCGGACGGCCACGTTCGACAGCAGGGTGGAGGTGAGGCCGTGGGTGTGTTCGGAGTTGCCCTGGACGAAGATCTGCCCGGTGATCTCCGGGTCGGTCTCGAGGCGGTAGTGCCGGTCGAGGACCGGGCGGCCATGCACGTCGGCGTGACAGCTCCGGCCGAGGTCGCCCAGCATCGCGCCCACTGGGTTCGGCTCGAATCCGGTGGCGAAGATCACGGCGTCGCAATCGATCTCGTCGGTCTCGCCGGTGAGCCGGTTGATCACTCGCAGGTGTGCGGCCACCTCGTCCTCGGTGAGATCGAGGATCTCGGTGGCGCCGCGCACGAAGTAGCGGCGCTCGCCGTCGACCCGCTCGGCGTATTCGCGCCGGTAGAGGTCGGTGATCAACTCGCCGTCGACGGCCGAATAGTTGGTGCCGCGATGGTAGGCCAGGATGCGCTCGCGCCAGGCGGGTTCGGCCCGGTAGTACTCATCGACCGCCGAGGCGTCGAAGATCCGGTTGGCATACGGGCTGTCGTCGGCCGGGGTGTAGCCGTACTTGGCGAACACCGCGTGCACCTCGGCATCGGTGGTCTCGTGCAGGTAGGCGGTCACCTCGGCGGCGCTCTGCCCCGCACCGACGACCGCGAAGCGGCCGTTGGTCGCCGAGGGCAGCTCGGCCATCCGCGTCAGGACGTCGTGGTTGTGGAAGACGCGCGGACCGGCGACGACCCCGGCCGGCAGCTTCGCGCGGATGCCGCCACCGAGGACGAGGTTGCGGCCGCGGTGCGTGCCGTCGGCGGTGTCGACCTCGAACAGTCCGTCACGCCAGCGCACCGAGGTCACCGTGGTCCCGTAGTCGACGGGCACCTCGACCCGGTCGGCCGCCCATTGCAGATAGTCATGGAATTCCGCGCGCAGCGGGAAGAAGGTCTGCAGATTGATGAAGTCGGCGAGCCGACCGCGCATCGCGAGATAATTCAGGAAACTGTAGGAGCTCTGCGCATTGCGTTGCGTGGCAAGGTCTTTCAGAAATGAGACCTGCATCGTGGCACCGGGGAGCAGCATTCCCGGATGCCATTGGAACCGCTCGCGTCGCTCCAGGAATCGCGCGGACATCCGACGCTCGGCAGTGGCATTGAATTCCTCGATCGCGATGGCCAGGGCCAGGTTGGACGGGCCGAAGCCGATGCCGACGAGATCGGCCGGATCGTGGTATTCGCTGCGCACTCGCTGCTCCTTCACTCGTCACCCGTCGACCGCGTATCGTCGGCCGTGTTGCGGTGGCACCCTCGTCGAGCGTCAGTAGGTAAGTCTAACCTAAATAGGCCATCGCCGATAATCGTCGGCCCTCGGATTGCGGTGGCCCTTGGATGTTGCGGTCCCCGACCACCAGGAGTTCCTCGATGACACCGTCCCCACACCCCCCGGCGCCCGGCGCCACGGTGCGCACCCACCGCACCGGCGGCCACCGCCCCGGATCCGCCCGGGACCTGGGCTTTCTGCTCTGCCGCCACCGTTATCACGTCACCGGCGGCGGCCGTGTCGCCGAGTTCTCGTCACCGCCCGCCGCGGCGTCGGCCCTGGCCTCGGGTGCGGTACCGGCGGTCGTCGGCGCGATCCCCTTCGACACCGCCGATCCGGCGGCCCTGTTCACCCCGGCGCGGATCGCGATCCACCGCAGCCCCTGGCACCCCGAGCTGCCGGTCCTGCCGACCGCGCGGATCGCCCACCGGGACCCCACACCCGAGGAGCACCGGGCCCGCGTCGCGGCCACCGTCACCGCATTGTCGGACCCGGCGACCGATCTGGCGAAGGTGGTCTTGGCCCGCAGCCTGACCGTGCGCACCGACGCCGCCGTGACCGGCACCGAACTCGCCGCCGCGCTGCGTCGGGCCGATCCCAGGGGGTCGGTGTTCCTGACCGATCTTTCACCGGCCGGCGGTGCGCACCTGGGCGCCCGGTTCGTCGGCGCGAGCCCGGAGGTCCTGATCCGCAAACAGGGCACGACGATCAGCGCCCATCCCCTCGCCGGCTCGGCCGCCCGCAGCGCCGACCCCGCCGTCGACGCCCGGCGTGGCCGGGAGCTCGGCGCGTCGACGAAGGACCTCGCCGAACACCGCTACGTCGTCGACGCGCTCCGGACCGCGCTGCGGCCACTGTGCGCGAGCCTCGACATCCCGGACTCCCCGCAGGTGATGACCACGCCCGCGATGTGGCATCTGGGCACCCCGATCCGCGGCGAGGTGGCCGATTCCTCGCTCACCGCACTGGATCTCGCGCTCGCCGTGCATCCGACACCGGCGATCTGCGGGACCCCGACGGCGGCCGCGCGCGAGTACATCCTGCGCACCGAGGGCGAGCGGGGCTTCTACGCGGGCGCGGTCGGCTGGGCTCGCCGCGCCGAGGACGGAACCGGCGGCGACGGCGAGTGGATGGTGTCGATCCGGTGCGCCGAGATCGCGCCCGACGGCCGGTCGGCGACGACGTGGGCGGGCGGGGGCATCGTCGCGGCCTCCGATCCCGACGCCGAGGTCCGCGAGACCGAGGCGAAGTTCGCGACGATCCTGCGGACCTTCGGGCTGGCCTGACCGCGGCCGGGGCAAGCGCAGCGAGGGAAATGGAAACGGTGCGCTCGTGCGCGGGCGGTACGTCGGCGGTCAGGCCGTGACGGTCACCGGCTCGGCCCACGAGAGACCATCGGCCGACGGCACGAGGCCACCGTCGAGCAGCGGCGGCTCGATCGAGCGTTCGGTGACCACGGTCCGCGCCTGAAGGGCGCTCATCTCCGCCATCACGTCGCGGACGACGGGGGCGCTGAACATGTGGCCCATCCGCTGGCCCGACTCGGTGTCCATCCCCCCGGTCTTCGCGGCGGCGTCGGCGAGGGCGTCTGAGGACTCGCGGAACCGCGCCGCGATCGCGGCGGGATCGGTCAGCGCCTCCTCACCCGAGTAGGCGCCCGCGACCAGTGACACGAACGCGGTCATGTCGGTGCGGTCGAAGTTGGTGACCTTGCGGGCCTTCCAGAAGTAGGAGTCCTCGGACTGCTCCATGTCGTAGAAGGCCGAGAGGAACTCGTAGAACACAGCGTACTCGCGCCGGTAGCGGCCCTCGAACTCACCGAACGCGCGGTCCTCGGAGACGGTGCCGTCGAGGACGGCGTTGATCGACCGCGCGGCGAGGACGCCGGCGTAGGTGGCCAGATGCACACCGGTGGAGAACACCGGGTCGATGAAGCAGGCGGCGTCACCGACGAGCACCATGCCGTTGCCCCAGAATCGGGTGTTGGCGTAGGAGTAGTCCTGCCGGAGCCGGATCTCACCGTACGTGCCCTCGGTGACGCGGGTGGCGTCGGACAGCATGTCACCGATGATGTCGCAGCGGTCGATGTAATGCCGGAGCGTCTCCTCCTGCGTGTTGATCACGTGCTGGACCTTGTCGCGGGCCAGCACCACACCGACGCTGGTCAGCGTGTCCGAGAGCGGGATATACCAGAACCACCCCTCGTCGAAGGCCGCGCACAGGATGTTCCCGGTGTCCGGGGCCGGGAACCGCTTGCCGCCCTCGAAGTAGCCGAAGATCGCGATGTTCTGGAAGAAGTCGGAGTAGATGCGTTCGGCGCCGGCGTGTTTGGACAGCCGCGTGGTGTTGCCCGAGGCGTCGACGACGTATTTCGCGGTGATGTGATGTTCCACCCGGTCGGCGTCGACGTAACGCACACCGGTGATGCGTCCGGCGTCGCCGCCCTCGCGGATCACGCCGCTCACGCGGCAGTTCTGCCGGACGTCGACGCCGTTTGCGGCCGCGTTCTCCAGGAGGATCTGGTCGAACTTCATGCGCTCGACCTGGAACGCGTAGGAGCCCTCACCGGCGAACTCCGGTGAGATCGCGAACAGGAAGTTCCACGGGACCGGGTTGGTGCCCCACCGGAAGCTGCCGCCGCGCTTACGCATGAATCCGGCCTCGCACACCGTGTCGTAGACGCCGAGGAGCTTGCAGACGCCGTGCACGGTCGAGGGCAGCAGGGACTCGCCGATCTGGTAGCGCGGGAAGGTCTCCTTCTCGAGCTGGATCACGCTACGGCCGCTCTTGGCCAGCAGCGTCGCCGTCGTCGATCCGCCGGGGCCGCCACCCACGACGACCACGTCGACGGTCTCGGTTGGCGCGCCGCCCATCACGCCGCCTCCGTCGTCAGTTCGCGGACCCACGACCCGACGACGGGATCGGCGGCCAGGCCGACGAGATCGGCCGTGACGGCGCCGTCGGCCCGCCAGCGTTCGATCAGCGACATCAGCCGCACCGAGTCGAGGCCGATGTCGAGGACGTTGGTGTCGTCGGTGATCTCGGCGACGGGGATCTGGGTGATCTCGGCGATGTCGGCGATGATCCGATCGCGGTTCAGAACCGCTCCTGAGGGGGACATGCGGGTTCGCTTTCTCTACTGATGCCACTGCCGGACGGCGATGTGGTGCATACCGGTTTCGCCACTGAGCTTAGCCTGACCTAATCTGTAGCCCGACTCGAGAATCGCAGCGGAACTCACGCGGCCACCACGGGTCAGGAAGGTTAGGCTACACTACGATGCATGAGCCGGCCCCGGCATCCCCCGCCCAGCGCGGCCTCTGGTTCGCGCAGTCGATCACGGGGCCCTCGCCGGTGTTCACCATCGGCGCGCTGGTGGACTTCGCCGCCGCACCCGAGGCCGGTCTGCCCGACGTCGACCGGCTGCTCACCGCGACCCGCGCGGCCACCGGCGAGGCCGACCTGCTCGCGTCCCGGTTCGCCGACGTCGACGGCACCGTCACCGTTCTTCCCACCGACCCGGTCACCGTGACCCGGCGCGCCGTCGGCGCCGACACCGCGATCGACGACGTTGCCCGCCACGCGGTGTCACAGACGATCGACATCACCACCGGGCCGTGCGCCACGGTGACCGTCCTGAGCGCCGATCACCGCGTCGCGGCCCTGATCGTCGCGCATCATCTCATCCTCGATGCCTACGGGCTCGGGCTGCTCGTGCGGCGGATCGGTCAGCTCTACGACGATCCGGCCGACCCACGCACACTGCGCGCGGCCGCCGATCTGCCGACCGGATTCGACTCCCCCCGTGACGGCGACGCCGCGTTCTGGGCGGCCGAGCTCGACGGCATCGACGGCCCGCTGACCCTGGGCACCCATGCACGCTCCCACCGGGTGGCCGGTGCGGTCCACACCGTGCGCACGGTGGTCCCCGGCGCGGGCGCGATGACCCGCGATCCAGGCCGGCTGACCGCCGCGATCGGCGGCTTCTGCGGCCGGTGGGCCGATACCGACGACGTCGTCCTCGGCTTCCCGATGATGAACCGGTTCGGGTCGCCCGCCGCCAACTGCGTGTGCAGCGTCGTCAACGTCGTCCCATTGCGACTGGCGCTGCCCCCTCACCGCACCCTCGCCGAGATCGCCGCGGCGGCCACCGCCCGGATTCGCACGCTCGGCCCGCACGCGCGCTACCGCGGTGAGGACATCGTCCGTGATCTGCGGCAGCGGGGCGTCGCCGGTGCCGTCGGCCCGACCGTCAACCTCAAACCGTTCTCGGCGACGGTGGCGATGGGCGGGCACACCG
>JASGFO010000214.1:0-7024 GCA_047605505.1 Gordonia sp. (in: high G+C Gram-positive bacteria)
GGGAGCGCAGCGCCGGGAGCGTAGCGACCAAGCGCAGTGACCGAAGAGCGGTGCTCGAAGGCGCAAACACACGCGCAGGCGGAGCCTGCGCAAACAAACACTGCGCCGCGCCGCGATGCAGGGAGCGCAGCGCCGGGAGCGTAGCGACCAAGCGCAGTGACCGAAGAGCGGTGCTGAAGGGCGCAAACACACGCGCAGGCGGAGCCTGCGCAGATAACCGAGCGCTAATACCGCACGTTCACCGAGTAGGCGTTGGCGTGGTTGCGCACGTCGAGGACGTAGGCCATGGAGTTGTTGTAGACCATGACGGCCTTCTCCCAGCCGTCGACGGTGGTCATGTCGCCGCCGGCGGAGACGCAGAGGTAGCGGGCGGCCGAGAGCGCGGCGTCGTCGATGTTGTCGGGGTCGACGCGGCCGTCGCCGTTGGCGTCGACGCCGAACCGTTGCCAGGTCTCGGGGATGAATTGGAAGGGGCCCATGGCCCGGTCGTGGGTGGGGTCGCCGTCGAGGCTGCCGTGGTCGGTGTCGGCGATCTCGAGGTTGCCGCTTGTGCCGTCGAGCGGTGCCCCACGGATATCCGGGGAGACGTCGCCGTTGGCGGCGACATCGGCGCCGCGATAGGTGCCGTGTTTGCTTTCGACCCCGGCGATACCGGCGAGGGTGGTCCACCCGATCCCGCATTCGGGGTGCTGTTGGCGCTGGATCTCCGCGGCATTGCCGTAGGCCTCCATCGAGACCAGTGGGATGCCGGTCTCGTCGGCGATGGGCTGGGCCCAGTCACGCATGAGCTCGGCGGTGCGGCCGTGCGCGTTGACGTCGATGTAGGGCTGCTGGACACCGAGTGCGGGGGGGATGCCGTCGGGGATGTCGGGTCGGGTGGGCAGATCCAGGCAGCCGGCCAGAGTCGCCACGACGAGCAGTACCGCCAGCAGAGGGAACGACCGTCCGGTCCGACGTCCACCCGCTCGCACCCACATACCCTCTCGTCGTGTCGTTGTCGTCGACCTCCGCCGCGCCGACGACACACTGTCCCATCCCGGATGGCCCTCGCACCAATTCACGGCACGGAGTTCGTCCGACGGGGCCAACTTCCCGCCCGCGATTCCGGTTCCGGCGAGCGGGGTCTAAGGTCAACCGTAGCCTCACCTAACTGCGTTGTTCGGCGGCAAATGCACTGAACAGAAGGGTGTCGATGCCTGTGATCGCTGTGCGCGAACGCCGCGTGCCCGTCGGCCGAGTCGGGATCGCGGTCTCGCACACACCACCAAACTCGGGCATTTCCGACGGAGTGGGGGTGTGATGCTTGCGACATTGATCATCGGTCTCCGTGAAGGTCTCGAGGCGTCACTGATCGTCGGGATCATCGCCGCCTTCCTCAATCGCCAGAGCCGCTCCGACCTGCTGCGGTGGATGTGGCTGGGGGTGGGGGTGGCCATCGCGATCTGCGTCGGGGTCGCCATCGGACTCGAGGCACTCTCCCGTGATCTGCCGCAGCGCCAGCAGGAGGCGTTGGAGACGGTCATCGGTGCGATCGCGGTCGTGATGGTCACCTACATGATCGTCTGGATGCGCAGGCACTCGCGCGATCTCAAGGGTGATCTCGAGTCCGCGGCGTCGGCGGCGCTCGACGACGGCTCCGCGTACGCGTTCGTGGTGATGGCGTTCCTGGCGGTGTTGCGGGAGGGACTGGAGACGTCGGTCTTCCTGGTTGCCGCGTTCAATGCCAGCGACGACCCGGTCCCGTCGGCGTCGGGTGCGATCCTCGGGATCGCCATCGCGTGCGCCCTGGGGTATGGCATCTACCGCGGGGGCGTACGCATCAATCTCGCCAGGTTCTTCACGGTCACCGGTGCCGTGCTGGCCGTCGTCGCGGCGGGTCTGGTGCTGACCGCGTTCCGGACCGCGCACGAGGCCGGCTGGGTGAACGTCGGCCAGGAGCAGGTGGTGGACCTGACCTGGCTGGTGCGGCCGGGCACGGTGTGGTCGTCGATCATGACCGGCGTGCTGGGCATCCCGGCCAAGCCGGTGCTCATCGAGGTCGCGGCGTGGACGGTGTATCTGGTGGTGGTCGGGACGGTCGTCCTGTGGCCGGCACGTCGGAAATTCCCCCGTCGCCCCGTCGGACTCGCGCTGGCCGGTTTCGGCGGTGTGCTGGCCTTTGCCGCGGCCGTCTTCCTCGCGACCGCGCCGGGCGCGCCCGACGGACCGCCGAACTCGGTGACCGCGCCGACCGCCGCACCGGTCGCATCGGGCATTCTCGCCGGGCACCCGGTTGTCGCGCCCCGGACGGTGACGGTCCGGATCACCTCGGCCGGCTCCGATCAGGCCGTCGGCACGCTGCGCACCGACCATGTCACGACCGCGCTGCCTGCACTCAAGGCCATCGGCGCGTCCGACGTCGGCGATCTGACCGCCGACGGATATCAGCAGCTGATCAGCCCGGACCTCGATCTGGCTGCCCTGCTCCCGGGCGCTCCGACGCAGGTGACCCAGGCCGAGATCATCGCCGGTAACGGTGGCCGGATACCCGTCGGCATGGATACCGCGCGATTCGGTGCCTCGGCGCCCGTCTTCTATACGACGGCCGCGACCGTCACCGTGCACGTTGACCCCGATATTCACCGCCCGGTGGCGGCCGAGGTGCGCTATGTCGTCACCGCGACCGCCACCCCCGCGCTGGGTGCGGCGGTCGTGTTGGGCAAGGTCGCCGAGTTCGCGGCCGAGACCGGCGACGAGGCCGTCGCCGCCGTGGCCGCCGCCGCCCGCGGTCACCGTGTCCATCATGACCGCGCCGTCGTCATCCCGAAGACGCTCCTGGTGTGCGCCGTCCTCGCGACCCTCGTCGCATTGCTGCTCGCCGGCCCCCGATGGCGCCTTCGGCGCCGTCGTCGGGAGCCGGCCCCGCCACCCGAGGAGATCACCGAATCGGGGACTGGGGTCGATGGCCCCGACAATATAAGGGAGATAACCCAATGAAAGCTGGTTCGCTCGTCGCGGCGGGCGTCGTGGTGGTGAGCATCGCAGGTCTCGCGGCGTGCTCCGACGATTCCGACGAGGCCGCCTCGAACTCCAAGACGGTGCAGGTCAAGATCACCAACGACGGCTGTACGGCCACCCCCGGCAAGGTCAATGCCGGTGCGATCACCTTCGAGATCACCAACACCGATGCGACCGCGGTCAGCGAGGTCGAGCTGATCAAGGACAACCGCATCCTCGCCGAACGCGAGAACATCGCGCCCGGAATCGCGGCGGCGCCGTTCTCCCACAACCTCGGTGGCGGCACCTACACGCTCTACTGTCCCGGCGCGACCAATGAACGCACCGAGTTCACCGTCGTCGGCGAGACCACCCAGGCCACCGGCGCGGTCCCGGATCTGCTGCGTGACGAGGCAGGCGAATACAAGACCTATGTCAACGAGCAGGTGGATCTGCTGGTCGGCGCCACGAAGGTGCTCGTCGACGCCGTCCACGCCAACAATCTGCAGCAGGCCAAGGACGCCTATCCCAAGGCCCGCCCGTTCTACGAGCGCATCGAGCCGGTCGCCGGATCGTTCTGTGATGACGGCTCCACCGATTGCTCGGAGAATGCCGCGGTCAATCTCGATGCCGCAATCGACGCCCGCGAGGACTCGGTTCCGCCCGGCGGCACCTGGCAGGGCTTCCACGTGCTCGAGAAGCAGCTGTTCTCGGCGGGCAACCTCGACGGCATGGGCCCGGTGGCCGATACCCTGATGCGCAATGTCAACCTGTTGAAGACGCTGGTGTCCAAGCCGGACTTCACCTTCGCGCCCGCCGACATCATCAACGGTGCGGGCGATCTGCTCGACGAGGTGTCGACGACCAAGCTGACCGGCGAGGAAGAGCGGTACGCGCACATCGACATCCTCGACATGCAGGCCAACATCGAGGGCTCCGAGCAGGCCTTCGGCATCGTCCGGCCCGCCTTGCAGCAGATCGATCCGCAGCTCACCCAGCAGTTGGTCGATGCCTTCGCCAAGGTCGACGAGTTGATCGACGGCTTCCGTGACCCGTCCCAGCCGGGCGGCTTCAAGCTGTTCGATCAGGTCGCCGACGCCGACAAGCGCAAGATGGCCGAGGCCATCATCGCCGTCAAGGATCCGCTGGCCCAGGCCGGCGGCAAGATCGCGGCAGCCGGCTGATGCCACCCGTCGACGACGAGATCCCGGATCCCGGCACCGAGAACCCGGACCGTGGGCCCCGCCTCGGGCGCCGCGGCTTCCTCGGGGTCACCGGGCTGGCCGGGCTCGTCGTCGGCGGCGCCGTCGGGGGCGCGGTGGGCCACACCGCGGCCCCGGCGGCCACCGACGGCCAGGACGCGGCCGTCGAGTTCTACGGCGAGCATCAGGCGGGGATCATCACACCGCAGCAGAACTCGCTCTGGTTTGCCGCCTTCGACGTCAACGACGGTGTCCTCCCACAGAACCTGCAGGTCACCCTCGCACGGTGGGCCGCCGCCGCCAGCTTGATGACGCAGGGAAAGGCGGTGGGTCCCAAGGACACCCGGGCCGGCGCACCGCCCGTCGACACGGGTGAGGCCTTTGATCTGGGCCCGAGCAGGCTGACTGTCACCGTCGGCTTCGGGCCGACCCTCTTCGACGATCGCTTCGGTCTGCGCGGCAAGCAACCTGCTGCCCTGAAACCGTTGGGGCAGTTGGCCAACGACACCCTCATCGACCCATCGATCAGCGGCGGCGATCTCTGTGTGCAAGCCTGCTCCGACGATCCGCAGGTGGCTTTTCACGCGATCCGCAATCTCGCACGGATCGGCCGCGGAGCGGTGACGCTGCGATGGCTGCAGGAGGGTTTCGGGCGCGCCTCGGCAACCTCGACGTCGCAGGTGACGCCGCGAAATCTCTTCGGTTTCAAGGACGGCACCAACAACATCAAGGCCGAGGATCCCGCGGTGGCGCACGAGCAGGTGTGGGTGGGCGACGAGACCGATCAGCCGTGGATGGTCGGCGGCAGCTATCTGGTCACCCGGAAGATCCGCATGCACATCGAGGCCTGGGATTCCGACGACATCACCGATCAGGAGCTGATCTTCGGCCGCAGCAAGGTCAACGGGGCACCGTTGACCGGTCATGCCGAACACGACACACCCGATTTCGCGGCCCGCGACAGCGACAACATGCCCGTCATCGAGGCCCACTCACATGTGCGGCTGTCCCACCCGGATTCCAACGGCGGCGCCCGAATCCTCCGCCGTGGCTACAATTTCACCGACGGAATCGACACGCGCACCGGCACATTGAATGCCGGCCTGTTCTTCATGGCCTATCAGAAGAATGCCCACAAACAATTCGTCCGCATCCAGAACAATCTCGCCCAGGATCGGATGAACGAGTACGTCTCGCACATCTCCAGTTCGCTGTTCGCCATTCCGCCGGGGCTGCGCGAGGTCGGCGACTGGTACGGCAAGTCCCTGTTCGGACGGTAGGGGCGAGGCGGTCCCGCCCGGCCGGGCCCGCCGGCCGGGACGAGGCGGGACCCCCACCGACTACCCGTCGACGATCCCCCGCTCGATCAGCAGCCCCAGCACCCGGACCGCGAGATCCTCGATATCGGCGCCGGTGGTGTCGAACCGCAGATCGGGGTTCACGGGCTTCTCATACGGCGCGTCGATCCCGGTGAGTCCCTTCAACTCGCCGCGGCGGGCGCGGGCGTAGAGCCCCTTGGGGTCGCGCCGCTCGCACTCCCCGACCGGCGTCGACACGTGGACCTCGATGAACTCGAGATCGGCGGCATCGTGCAGCTGCCGGGCGATCTCCCGGTCGGATTGCAGCGGCGAGACCAGCGACGCGATCGCGATCACACCCGCGTCGGCGAACAGCCGCGCCAGATGCCCCACCCGGCGGATGTTCTCGGCTCGGTCGCCCGGGGAGAAACCGAGATCGTCGGAGATGCCGTGGCGGATGTTGTCGCCGTCGAGCAGATACGCCACCCGCGCCCGGTTGACGAGCTCGCGCTCCAACGCCACGGCCACCGTCGACTTGCCGGAGGCAGGCAGACCGGTCAGCCACACGGTGGCGCCGCGCTGGCCGGTCTTGGTCCACCGCTCGACACGATTGAGCGAACTCGGATGCCATTTGATGTCGTTGCGGGTCGCCTGCCCCGGGATCACCTCACGGGGTTCGAGGATCGTGCCCGCACCGACGGTGTCGTTGCCCGCCTCGTCGATCAGGATGAACGCACCGGTATCGCGATTGCTCGCGTACGGGTCGGCCACCACGATCGACGACGTCCGCAACGTGACCGTGCCGATGTCGTTGAGCGTCAGCTCGGTGGGGCCGACGACCTCAAGCAACGACTCCGGGTCCAGGCGCCGTTCCAGCGACTGCACCGTCGCCCGGACGGTGGTCGTCCCCTGCTTCAGGGCGACGCGATCACCCGCGTGCAGCGGCCGCTCCGCCAGCCAGCACAGCGTCGCCGACAGTTCGCGCGCCGCGGTGGGCAGGTGCGCATCGGCCGCCCCGGAGACGATCACATCGCCACGGCCGACATCGATCTCGTCGGCCAGCTGCACCGACACCGACAGTCCGGCGACGGCGACCGCACGATCCTCGTCGAGGGTGTCCAGCCCGGAGACCGTGCTGCGCGAGCCCGACGGCAGCACCTGGACCGGATCCCCCACCGCCAGGGTGCCTGCGGCGATGCGCCCGGTGTAGTTGCGCTTACCGTCCGGGCCGGGCCGCGACACCCACTGCACCGGCAGTCGCAGCTCGCGGGGCTGCGGCGACGGGGCGACCAGTTCCACCGTCTCCAGGTATTCCAACAGCGTGGGCCCGGTGTACCAGGGGGTCTGCGCCGAGCGATGGACCACATTGTCGCCGTGTTTGGCGGCCACCGGGATCGCGACGATCCCCTCGCCGTCGCCGATCCCCAACTGCACGGCGAGCTCGTCGAGCTCGGCCTGCAACTCGGCATATCGGCTCGCCGAGAAGCCCACGAGGTCGATCTTGTTGATCGCGGCGATCACGTGCGGCACGCCGACCAGCGTCGCGAT
>JASGFO010000215.1:0-6944 GCA_047605505.1 Gordonia sp. (in: high G+C Gram-positive bacteria)
AGGTGGCGTGCGGTGAGGCGAATCGCGTGCAGGGCATTGCCCAGCGACGGCTGGAAGTTCAGCCGCGACACATACGGTTCGGAGGCGTGGGCCAGCACGTCGAAGCCGCACTGCGCGGTGAATGCGACGGGGCATTCGTAGTACAGGACCGGATCGTCGATGGCCAGGGTGGTCACCGCGGCGTCGTCGAAGGCCACGTACTTGTGCGGCTTCTCGGGGTCGGTGGTCGTGTCGGTGATGACGTAGGCCCACGAGGTCTCCGAGCCGGTGCCTGCCGTGGTCGAGACGGCGATGTGCGGCGGGTTCTTCGGGTTCTCACTCTTGTTGAAACCCTCGAACTCGTTGACGTTGCGACCGTCGTGCGCCACCGAGATCCGCGCACCCTTGCAGGCGTCGTGGGCGGAACCACCACCGATGGAGATGAACGAGTCACACTTCTCCGAGTTGTACAACGACACGGCATCCATGACGTTGTAGTCCTTGGGATTCGACTCCACCTGGTCGAAGACCACGACCTCGAGGCCGTGGTATTTGCACGACTCCGAAATCTTGTGGACGATGTCGGTGCCGCGCAGCCCGGTGGTCATGATGAGCGTCTTGCCGAAACCGAGCTTGAGCGCCTCGGGACCGATCATCTCGTGTGCGCCCGGGCCCATCATGGCACGGGGGAAAGGATGAAATTCCTTGATGGGAAACGGCTTCAGTAGTTCATCTACCTGCATGTGACCTGCCCTCCTCGGCGTGGCAGCGCGCGTGTCGCCGCCCTCTGGAAACGCCGTCGACGCTAGTTGGGTCACTGTTGTGGGGAGAAGCCTTCGGTAGCCAAACCGTCCGCCCGCGCCGCGAGCACGAACCGAGCGGTCAGGTCATGACCTGACCGGTCGAGCAGGCGCCGGCGTCGGGGCCCGGTCCCTCACCTCCGCTCGCTGCGCGCGCGGCAGCGCGCCGTCTGGACTGAGTCGAGATCGAAGCCCCACGGCAGTTCGAGACGATGCGCGGCCAGGAGGTTGGGGTCGGCGAGGATCTCCTCGACCGGGGCGTCGGCGACGACGCGGCCGCCGTCGATGATCACCGCGCGGTCGCACAGTTGCGCCGCATAGAGCAGGTCATGGGTCACCACCAGCATCGTGGTGGTGAGGCCGCCGAGGGTGTCGGCGAGCTCGCGCCGGGCGACGGGGTCGAGGTTGGCCGACGGCTCGTCGAGCACGAGGACATCCGGCCGGCACGCCAGCACGCTCGCCAGCGCGCCGCGCCGGCGCTGCCCGCCCGACAGGTGATGCGGGCTGCGGTGGGCGTGCTCGGTCATCGACACCGACGCCAGCGCCTCGTCGACCCGCGCCGCCAGCTCGTCGCCGACGACCCCGAAGTTGGCCGGCCCGAAGGCGACGTCCTCGAGGAGGGTGGGCATGAACAGCTGGTCGTCGGGATCCTGGAAGACCAGGCCCACCCGACGCCGCACCTCCCGCAGACTGTCCTTGCCGACGACCGTGCCGTGGATCGCGACCCGGCCCGAGCTCGGCAGGAGCACCCCGTTGAGCTGCAGCATCAACGTCGTCTTGCCCGCGCCGTTGGGGCCAAGGAGCGCGACCCGCTCGCCCGGCGCGATCACCAGGTCGACACCGTCGAGGGCGACCTGCCCGTCGGGATAGGTGAAGTGCAGGGCGCTGACCGCAACGGCCGGCGCACCCACGGTCTCCCGGGTGCGCTCGGTCACCGCACGCTCCAGGCGAGGACGGCGACGAGCACGGCAGCCAGGGCCGGGGCGACCACCGCGAGCCATTGGCCACCGGTGGCGCGCGCAGCGCCGGTGACTCCCGGCAGGTCCGGGATGGTGCCGGTGAAACCGCGCGAGGCCATCGCGAGGTGAACACGCTCACCGCGTTCGTAGGACCGCAGGAACAGCGCCCCCACCCCCTTGGCGATCGCCCCGGCCTGGTGGATGAGCCGGGGTGAATCCCCGCGTGCCAGGCGGGCGATCTGCATGCGCCGGATCTCCGAGGACAGCAGGTCGACGTAGCGCAGCATCATCACGATGATCGGGGTGATTGTGGCGGGGACCCCGAGCCGCGACAGTGCCAGTGGCAGCTCCCGGGCCTGCGTGGTGGCCGCGAAGGTCAGTGAGGCGGCGACGCCGACGGTGCCCTTGATCACGATGCCCCAGGCCGCCCACAGCCCGCCAACCGACAGCGACATCCCGGCCACGACCACACGCTCCCCGCCATCGGCAAAGGGCAGCAGCACTGCCAGCACGACGAACGGCGCCTCGATGAGCATGCGGGGCGCGATCCAGTGCAGCGGAATGCGCGCCAACGCCCAGACCGCACCCAGGATCAGCGCGAAACCCGCATAGGGCCACCACATCTCGCGAGGAGTGGCGACGACGGCGAAGACGAACACCACGAGTGCGACGATCTTGACCTCGGTGGGCGCCGTGTGAACGCAGGACTGACCGACCCGGTAGAGCGGGTGGGCGTGTCCGGCACCCATCGTCAGCGATCCGATCCGTACGGCGGGCGGCGGCGGATCGCCCAGAACAGTCCGCCCGCGATGGCCAGGGTCACGATCACGCCGATCACACCGGCAATGCCGTTGGTGTACTCGATCCCCCGCAGCGAGTAGTCGGCGAGCGGTGACGAGGCCATCGCATGGTCGGTCGCATGCTGGGCGATGCAGTTGCCGGTGAGCTGCTCGGTGCCGTTGACCGCACTGGTCTCGCAGCCACGCTGGGTGGCCGAGTCCAGACCGTCGGGCGACGAGCTCGCGAAGTAGCTGACGATCCCGGCGATGACCAGCGCGATGACGGCGAAGGCGATCAGGAAGGTACGGCGCCGGACACGGGGGGACGCGGTGCCCGAGGGCGCGGTGGCCGTCATACCGAAGCTCCGATCGACGGGCTGGTGGTCGGTGAGGTGCTCCGGCGAAGCAGATGCACCAGATCCGGCCGGGCGCGGGCGACCGCCACGACGGTCACCGCCGTGATCAGCCCCTCCCCCACACCGATCAGGACATGGGTGCCCCACATGTAGGCGGCGACCGTCCCCAACGACGACGACGCGGCGCCACCGATCCCATACTCGACGACGAATCCGGTGGCCGCACACACCGTTCCGCACAGTGCGGAGACAAACGCGACCGCGCCCAGGCCGCCGAGGACATTCGTGCGCCCACGGATCAGACGGTGGCCCACCAGGGCGATGCCGTAGCCGGCGACAGTCGAGATGAGGGCCATGTTCGTGATGTTCGCGCCGAGTGCGGTGACGCCGCCGTCGGCGAAGAGCAGGCACTGCACCACCAGTACGATCGCGATACACAGTGCCCCGGTGGCGGGCCCGACGAGAATCGCGGCCAAGGCCCCGCCGAGGAGGTGGCCGCTGACACCGGGCAGGATCGGGAAGTTGATCATCTGGACCGCGAAGATGAACGCGGCCACCAGGCCCGCCATCGGCACGGTCTTCTCGTCCAGATCGGCGCGCGCCCGCCACGCGCAGACACCCAGTCCCGCAACGGCAACAAGTCCGAACAGCCCCGATGCGGGGGCATTGATGATGCCGTCACTCATGTGCATGGCGACGGTCGACGTGGTGGCCATGCAGGAAACGGTAGGCGCGCAGCCATCATCTGTCTACATATTCAGATGTTGAAGTCAGCAGACTGTCCAGGAGGCCAGGCTGTGCCTTTGGCGCAGGCTCCGCCTGCGCGGCAGTCTGCGCCCCGGGAAGCGCAAACAGCAATCCATGTCAGGTGCCACGAAGGTACGTATGCACAGAAGGGACACCTCGATAAGGGGTGGTCGTGAGTGTTTGCGCCGCGCCGCGATGCAGGAGGAGGGGCGCAAATGCCCCCACCCCGGAGCGAACGATCGCATCAGAGATACGAGGGTATTTGCGCACCGACGACGAAGAGCGGTGCTTCCGGGCGCAAACACACGCGCAGGCGGAGCCTGCGCCAAAAACACTAGTGCGTGGCGCCGATCCAATGCAGCAGTTGGTGCACGGTCTCGTCTTCGAGGCGATAGCCCACCGAGCGGCCCGAGCGCGATGACGACACCCAGCCCTGATGCCGGAGCACCCGCAGCGCCTGGGAGACGGCGGTCTCGGTCCGCCCGACCGCGACCGCGATGTCGCCGACGAAGATGCCGGGCTGTCGGTGCAGCACGAGCAGGATCTCCAACCGGTGCGGGTCGGAGAGCAGATCGAACCGGGTCGCCCACTCGGCGATGTCGACGCCGGCCCGGGAGTGACCGTGTCCGGACCCCATGGTCAGTCCCGGAGCCGTTCGATGCCGCCGCCCAGCCGACGCAGGTTCTCCTCGAAGTCCGGGTAGCCACGATCGATGTGTTCGATGTCATGGACGTCGGTGACCCCGTCGGCCACCAGCCCCGCGAGGACGAGGCCGGCACCGGCACGGATGTCCGAGCACCAGACCGGCGCCGAGGACAGGATCTCCCGACCCCGGATGACGGCGTGGTGTCCGTCGGTCCGGGCGTCGGCGCCCAGCCGCACCATCTCCTCGACAAACCGGAACCGGGCCTCGAAGACGTTCTCGGTGATGACCGACATGCCCTCGGCAACGCACGCGAGGCCAATGGCCATCGGCTGCAGGTCGGTCGGAAAGCCAGGAAACGGCAACGTCGAGACGTTGACCGGACGCGGACGCGAATCATGGCGAACCCGGAATCCGTCGGGTGCGGTCTCCACGTGTGCGCCGACGTCGGCAAGCTTTCGCAGCACCACCTGGAGGTGACCGGGGTCGACGCCGGTCACCGCGACGTCACCTTGCGTCATGGCGGCGGCGATACCCCAGGTGGCCGCGACGATCCGATCGCCGACGACGGCGTGTGTCGTCGGATACAGCCGGTCCACGCCGTCGACGGTCAAGGTCGAGGTGCCTGCGCCCTCGATCCGCGCTCCCATCTGGATGAGCATCTCGCACAGGTCGACGATCTCGGGTTCCCGGGCCGCGTTGTCGATGGTCGTCTCGCCGTCCGCCAAGACGGCCGCCATCAGAATGTTCTCCGTTGCGCCGACCGACGGGAAGATGAGTGCGATGGGAGCGCCGGCCAGGGTATCGGCCTCGGCGACCACGCAGCCGTGCTCGATCGAGCTGTGCGCACCCAGTGCCCGTAGGCCGGATTGATGCATGTCCAGCGGCCGGGAACCGATCGCGTCGCCACCGGGCAACGCCACCACGGCCCGCCCGCACCGGGCCACGAGCGGTCCCAGGACACAGACCGAGGCCCGGAACTGCTTCACCGCGTCGAAATCGGCATGGTACTTGGGTTCGGCAGGCGAGTCGATCACGACCGTGTCACCGTCGATGCTGACTGTGGCCCCGAGACCACGCAGAACGTCGGCCATCAGCGGGACGTCCGCGATCTCCGGCGCGTTGGTCAGTGTTGTCCGCCCCTCGGCGAGCAACGCTGCCGCCATCAGCTTCAGCACGCTGTTCTTTGCCCCACCCACGGCGACCTCACCGACCAGTCGGGCGCCACCGGTCACCAGATAGCGATCACTCACCCCGACAGCCTATCGGGCAACCCGGGCGAGCCCAGCATCGCCGCGTCGGGCGCGCCGCGCACTAGTGACGACGTGCCCGGGCCGAGCGTCGCGCCTCAAGCCAGGACTGGAAGGCAGTGACCCCGCCCGGGCCGAAGGCAATCTCATAGTCCGCCTCGATGCGGCCCGGGCCCGGTTTCTGGTGCACCCCGACGACGAGCATCCCCTCGAGGATCTCGGTCTCGGTCTGGATCGGGCGGCGGCGCCCGGTGATGTCGATCGCGCGCCGCGGCAGCGTGTAGGTGGGGCCGATGCGCAGGGAGCTCAGCCGGTAGTAGCGCACTGCCGAGTCGCTGTAGTGGACGGTGCCGTGCCGCCACCCGGTGTCGACCTCGGCAGGCATCGCCCGCATCAGGACCGGGGTTCCCCGCCGTCGCAGCAGACGCACCCGGAACAGCAAATAGCCGATCAGCGCGAGCAGCACCACAAGGACGACCGTCAGCACCACCACCACCACAGGCACCAGGCGTACCTCCTCGTCGGTCGGGCCCGCGAGTGGCGACCGGTCGGGGGCTGTCGACGGGGCTCAGTCGCTGCGGGACTTTCCATTCATAGTGTCGCATCTGGCAGACATGCGACGGTCGGCCACCCCAATGCGGATGGCCGACCGTGTCACATGTGCCGCGAACGGCAGATGTCGCTACTTGTTCACATATTCGGCCGCTGCCAGCAGCGCGTGTGCGTGATGGAATTCCGGGCTACCCGCCTCGGCGGACTCCAGGGCAGCCTTCTCGGCCGCCACGTCGACGTCGTCGGCCCACTGCGCCGACTCCGCCAGTACGGTCACCGACTCGCCGGTCACCGAGAGGAAGCCACCCTCGATCGCCGCGGCCCGACGGGACTGGCCGACCTCGTCGATCACGACGAAGCCGCCCGGGACCAGTTGACCGAGCAGCGGCTCGTGGCCGGCGAGGACACCCAACTCGCCAACGGTGGTCTGCGCGATGAGGAAGGTCGCCTCGCCCGAGAACAGCCGCCGGTCCGCGGAGACCACCTCCACATGGAAGGAATTGTCTGCCATGGCCTACCGCTACTTCCCGGCGATCTTGGCGGCCGCGGCCTCCACGTCGTCGAGGCCACCGCAGCTGTTGAATGCCTGCTCGGGCAGGTGATCGTATTCACCCTTGGCAACCTTGTCGAAGGCCTCGATGGTGTCGGCGAGCGGCACAACAGAACCGACCTGGCCGGTGAACTTCTCGGCGACGAGGAAGTTCTGGCCCAGGAACTTCTGGATGCGGCGGGCACGGGCAACGGTGACCTTGTCCTCTTCGGACAGCTCGTCCATACCGAGGATCGCGATGATGTCCTGCAGCTCCTTGTACTTCTGCAGGATCCGCTTGACCTCGTTGGCGACGCGGAAGTGCTCGTCGCCGACGATCGAGGCCTCCA
>JASGFO010000216.1:0-6915 GCA_047605505.1 Gordonia sp. (in: high G+C Gram-positive bacteria)
GCCGTGGCGACGCGCGACGCGTCCACCGAAGAACCCATCTTCATCTGACATCGGAGGCGAGAGAATGACTGAATACCGGTTCAACGATCAGCAGGTCGAGGCGATTCTGACGGACATCGAAAACCAGGTTCGCCGGTTCGATTCCGAGCTCGTGAAGTTCGAGACGGCGAAGATGGGTCTGAAGGCGTTCTGGGAAGGTGACGAATCCGAGATCTACGAGGCGATCTTCTCGCGGTTTCAGCTCGGCGCCACCGAAGTGCGCAACATCGTCGCGCAGGTTCACAATGCACTCGCGGACGCCGGCGAGGAGAACAACCAGATGCGTCATCATATGCGAATCGCACTGGGACAGTAGGACTTGCGCCGGCTACCGCGCGGCGAACACGAAGTCGGCGAGCTGGATAGCTGATCGTTTCAGGTCGTCCGGCACGTCGTCGAGGTCGATGCCGCCAGTGTTGGTGGGTAACCGTAATTGGCCCTGACGGTCGCGCGGAACCCGCATCTCGAAAGAGGGAATCGATTTCGCTCCGTCGTCGCCCGCACCGGCCGCCCGGGCGGAGCCGATTCTCACCACGGCCGCGTTGCCAGTACCGAGGAGCGGCAGCAGCAAGGAATCGGAGCTGGTGATCCAGTCCGGGATGCGATCACCGGTCGTCACCGCCACGATGCGGTCCGCGTGGTGAGCCGCCTCGCGTGTCAGGTGAGCGGCCGCGCCGGGGACGTCGACGACGATGCTCCGGTAATGCCGTTCGAGTTGCCGCAATGCCTTGTCCAGTCCCGTCGGGCCGATGACCACACCGGGAACCGGTGGCGCAATCACCGAGGGACCCGAGCGGGTATCGGTGTCGACATATCGTCGGAGCCGGCGTCGTTCGAGGAGTTTCTCGGTCTTGGTGCACAGCTCCGAGAGATCGCCCGTCGTCGCGCCCAGCAGGAACCGTAGTTCGCGTTGCGGGCCGGTGTCGACGGCAACCAACGGGTCGGGTTGGAGTCGGGCTCCCGCGATCGCGGTCAGTGCCGCGACGATACTCGTCGGCGCACCTGTCTCGAGGGGTATGACGGCGACGCGGGCCGGCTGCCATCGGGTGGTGTCGACAGTCCGGTTGAGCCGCGCCGCGAGATAGATGTTACGGAGAACGGAAAATGGCCCGGCAGTACGCATATGGCGAAGTGTAGGTGAGGGTGTTGGGGTCAGATGAGCGGCGCGTCCTCATCCAGGCGCACAACTTGCGGTCGGCTGCCCTCCGGGCGGCGGTGGTGCACGGCGACCGCACCCCGCGCACCGAGAGCCGGTACCTGCGGTGCCTGATAATCTCGGTGGTGCTGGCCTTCGCGATCATCGCGGGAATTCTGCTCGGCGGTGTCGTTGCCGATCTGTTGTCCGGGGCGCGGTGGTGAAAGCGCGGTTGGTGAATCAGGATGGGATTTCGCTGTGACTGAGATTCAGGCAGATTCGCGGCAGTTGGCAGCGCTGGGCGCCCTGGTTGTCCGTAGTGCCGATGCGGCGCTTGCCCTATCGGACGTCCTCGCCACCTCCGGGTTTCATGGAACCCGGCAAGGTGCGCTGGTCGCCGAATCCATCGCCGAGTTTCAGGCCGTGGTCCGGCCCCAGACCGCCGCGGCGCTCGTCGAGTTCCGTAGGCACGGTGAATCCACGTTGGAGATCTCACGCTCGGTCGATGCCGGCGACGCCGGAGCGGCCGCCAGGGTCGCGGCTCGAGCCGGGACGCGCGCGCATCTCTTCGAGAGCGAGGCGCGCTACTTCGAGGATCTGTGAGTATGCCTGTCCCGCAGCCAGTTCCATTCGATCCGAGGCGCTACGTCGTGGAGGGTGATCCACGGTCCATCCACGCGGCCCACGGTGCCTGGCTCGAGTTCGCGCATCACCTGTACCAGCTCATCGGTCACCACGGACCGACGATGGCCACGGCCGACTTCCACGGGGTCGAGGCCCAAACCTGGCGCGACACGGGATCTCTCGCGTTGGAGACCGTCGGCGATCTGGCGCAACGCATTCAGGTCGCGGGCGAGTCGCTGGGCGACTGGGCGGCCTCGATCGACATCGCAACAGCGAAGATGGTCCCGGTCCAGACGGCCGCGGCCGCCGCTTACGGCGACCTTCTCGTCGCCGTCCAACGCGTCATCGCCGCCGAGACCGCGGCCGCCGCGGCGGCTTGGGCTCTGCTGGTGGCACAGGCAGAGCTGGCCTCCGCGATATCGGTGGCCGCGCTGTCCGGAGGGGTGACGTCTCCGGCGATCGCCGCTGCGATGACCCACGTGACCCAGGCGTCCGCCGAGGCCACCCGCGCGAGCGCGGAAGTCGTCGCGGCGCTGGGGAACCACGCCCAGGCCACTGGTCATTGGGACACGGTCAATGCCGAAGCCGACGGGATCCAGGATGAGCTCGCCGCGCGGGCCGGCGCAGCCGCGGCGGCAATCGGTTCGGCTACCGATCGACCGGGGGCCCGCCGTCGGCAGTCGGCGCCTGCCGGGGCGGGATCGTCGACCCGGCAGTCGACGGAGTCACGGCCCGACGTCGTCACGCAGGCGGGAAATGTCGTCGGTGTCGCGCAATCGGTCGCCAACCGGGTGGCTGGTGGAGTGAATGCCCTCAACAGCGCCGCCGGGACCACAGCGAATGCGACCGCCGGGGCCGCGACCGGATCGCCGGCGGCAGCCGCGACGCCGGCCGACAACGGCGAAGCCACCGACGACGGGCCACCGGACACTCACACGGCAGCTCCTCGACCCACCAACGGTGCGGGACAGGCCGTTGCCGCGGGAGCAGGTCTGCGGGGCGCCGCCGGGCGACCTCGTGGCCGGGACCGCAATCGGCCAAAACTGGGATCGGCCGAGACATCGACATGACGGGCCTGGCCCCCGCTCCCGAGACGAATGAGGTGAAACCATATGCCTGCACGGGTGATTCACCGACCGGCAAGGACACGGGTAGATCCGTTGCCGCGGAAGCCGCTTGAGATCTCCGCGCCACCGACGATCGAGGACGGTTCGGCACCACAGGAAGGTGTGTTCCTGCGGCTGGCGATGCCGATCATGGCCGGCGGCGGAATGATGCTGATGATGGCGTCGTCGGGCAGCCTGCTGCGGATGCTCGCCGGTGCGGGATTCGTCGGCGTCGCCGTGCTCATGGGCATCAGCATGTACGTGTACTCGAAGACCGGGCACCGCAAGCGAACCGAGTCCAAACGGCGCGCCTACCTCCGATTCCTTGCGCGCACCGCCGCCGAGTGCACCGACGAGATCGACCTGCAACGTCAGGTGCAGGAGCGCCTCCATCCCCGCCCGTTGGCGCTGCTCGACCTCATCGACAATCCGGCCCGCATCTATGAACGGCGGCGCCACGACGCGGATTTCGCGGTCGTCCGGATAGGCACGGGACCCGGCCCACTTGCGCGGGGTGTGCGGCTTGAGCGGGTCAGCGATCCGGCAGCCGAGCCCGACGCGATCGCCGCGGCCCATCTGGACCGAACGCAACGTCTGGCCGAGCACATCGACGGATTGCCGTTGACCGTCGAACTGCGCGGGGTGGTCTCGGTGGTCGGCGAGCGCGACGCCACCCACGCCGTCTTGCGGGCGGCGCTGACCCAGTTGATCGCCCTGCATGCTCCTGAAGACGTGGTGATCCATCTGTGCGTCGAGCAGAACCTGGCCGACTACCGCTGGCTGCTGCCCGCCCCTCACCTACACGACGCGGAGCAGTTCGACGGTCCTGTCCATCGTCGCCGGATCTCGGTTGACCAGGCCCAGTTGGCGTCGGCGCTCACTCCGATACTGACCGAACGATTCGAGGAACTCACCAAGAGCAGCGCGGCAGCGCCACCCATGCCGAGCCCGCTCGTCGTCGTGGTGGTCGACCGCGCGGACGCGGCCACCCAGCAGCCACTGGCCCTACTGCCGCCACAGTCCCTGCCCGAGCACCTCGGACTGTGCCTCGTGCAGCTGGTTCGGCGTCGCATCGACGAGCCGAGCGAGATCACCTGCCGGGTGGAGATCTCCGGTGACGGCAGAGTCACCGTGGAGCATCCCGACGTCGACGAGCCGGACGATCTCACCAATCCCGCGGCCCGGGCCCGCCGCCTGGCGACCGGAGCACGGCGCGGCGCGCTGGACAGCGTCGCCGAGTCCCTGGCTGCCACTGTCGCCCGGCAACTGGCACCGGTCCGCCTGGCACCGGAGGCCACTCCCGAAGCGCCACTGGCGTCGACGATCTCGATTGAGAAACTCCTCGACATCGCCGACATCGGCGCGTTCGATCCCGAACAGGCGTGGCAATCTCGTGCCATCGGCGACTTCCTCCGGGTGCCGTTCGGCGTGGATCTGAAAGGGAATCCGGTCTTCCTCGACCTCAAGGAGTCAGCGCTGGACGGCCACGGACCGCACGGTCTGTGCATTGGCGCGACAGGTTCGGGCAAGTCCGAGGTCCTGCGCACCTTGGTACTCGCCCAAGCGATCTCACACCCGCCCGAGCGGCTCGCCTTTGTGCTCGTCGACTACAAGGGCGGCGCCGCATTTCACGGACTCGACCGCCTCCCGCACACGGCGGCGATCGTCGACAATCTGGCCGACGACGACGGTCTGGTGGATCGGCTGCATGACGCCCTGTTCGGGGAAACCCAACGCAGACAACGTGTCCTACAGGCGGCAGCGGCGAAGAACATCTTCGATTACAACGAGCGCCGCGACGCCGGTGCGGCGCTCGAGCCACTGCCCAACCTGTTCGTCGTCATCGACGAGTTCGGTGAGATCCTCGCGCAGAAACCACTTTTCGTCGAGCTGTTCGTCCAGATCGGCCGCATCGGTCGCTCGATCGGTATCCATCTGCTGCTGGCCTCCCAGCGTCTGGAGGAAGGCAGGCTCCGCGGGCTCGAGTCGCACCTGTCGTACCGCATCGGCCTGCGCACGTTCTCCGCGATGGAGTCGAAGACGGTGATCGGCACCAACGACGCCCACACCCTGCCGGCATTGCCGGGCTCCGGATATCTGAAGGTCGACCCCGATATCTATACGCGGTTCAAGGCGGCCTATGTTTCCGGACGCTACGGAGCGGCCCGGTCGGCCAAGGCAGGCGAGGCCCCCAGCCGCCCGATTCTCGACCGCACACCCAACCGCGTGGCCGATCTGGTTGCCGATCAGCAGCCTTCACGAGACGCCAACGGTTCCCCAGCGCAGCCCGGGACACCCTTCGACCAGATTGTGCTGCATGCGGCCGTGGACCGCCTGGCCGCCACCGGACGCCGCACTGCTCAGATCTGGCTGCCGCCCTTGCCGTCGGAGCTGCGATTCGAGACCCTTGTCGGGCCGCTGATGGCCGTCGACGGGCGGGGGCTGCAATGCCTCGACCGGTCGCTGTGGTCGACGCGCCGATTCCCCATCGGCCTCCTCGACGATCCGGCACGACAGTGGCAGGGGACGTTCACCGCCGACACCGCGGACGCCAATATCTTGATCATCGGGGCACCGCAGACGGGGAAGTCGACGACTCTCCGCGCGATGATCTGCGGCTCCGCCATCACCCACACCCCACGCGAGATCGCGTGGTACCTCATCGATGCGGCCGGCAGCGCCCTGGCCGACCTCGATGCGATGCCGCATGTGGGATCGGTGGCGACGCGGTTCGATCCCGATCGCATCCGCCGCACCGTCGCGGAGATGACCGCCGAACTGGCCCGGCGCGAAGAGATCTTCGCGGAGTACCGGATCTCCGACGCCGAGCATCTACGCACGCTGACAGCAGCCGAGCACGTCCCGGTGAGCAGTGCCGACTGGTACCTGGTGATCGACGGCTTCATCACTTTCGCGAACGACTACGAGGACCTCGTCGCCGACGTCACCGATCTCGCGGTACGCGGGCTCGGCTACGGCCTGCATGTACTGATAGGCGCCAATCGGCTTGGCGATATGCGGATGAACCTCCACACGAATTTCGCCTTCACCATCGAGCACCGGCTCAACGCGGCGATCGACTCGACGATCGACCGCACCATGCAGGAACGTATCGGGCGGGACGAACGTGGACGGGTGCTCTCACCCGATGGCAAACTCGCCCAGATCATGCATCCTGACGCGGCCGGATGCGCGGAGCTGGCGGGGGTGCTCACGCAAGCGTGGACCGGCCCCGCAGCGGCACCGGTGCGGATGCTGCCCGGACACATCACATATCCGGAAATCCCTGCGGTCGAGCGTGACTCCGCAATCACCATCGGCGTCGACGAGGCGGCGCTGGCGCCGGTCGGCGTCGATCTGCTGGGCGGCGAGCCGCACCTTCTGATCTTCGGTGACACGGAGGCAGGCAAGACGGCCCTGCTGCGCACGGTCATCGGCGACTTGGTCACGCGGCAGGCGCCGACAGATCTCAACCTCGTGGTCATCGATCCGCGACGTGCGTTGCTCGAATTCACACCGCAACCGCCGTTGAAGGTCTACGCCAACACGGTCGATCGCGCCCAGGTGGTTTTCGAGCAGCTGCACGACTATCTCCTGAAGCGGGTGCCCGCGGCCGACGTCACGCCCGCGCAGCTGCGTGACCGCAGTTGGTGGACGGGTCCGGAGATGGTGGTCATCGTCGATGACTATGACATTCTGGTGCCCTCGACGATGGCCGTGAATCCGCTGATCGCCATCGCACCGTTGATTCCGTTGGCCCGTGATATCGGTTTGCACCTGGTGATCGCGCGCCGCGCCTCCGGCGCGTCACGCGCACTGTTCGATCCCGTGCTCGGGTCGATGCGCGACAACGGCGCGTCGACGGTGCTGCTGTCCGGGGATCGTTCCGAGGGACAGATCTTCACGAAGGTGTACTTCGAACGCGAGCCGGCCGGTCGCGGGCGGCTGGTCCGCCGAAACGGAACGGTGACACGGGCACAATTCGCCGAATGGGTCGGGGACCTCGCCGTG
>JASGFO010000217.1:0-6803 GCA_047605505.1 Gordonia sp. (in: high G+C Gram-positive bacteria)
GGAGCACCATTCTCCATTCACGACACGAAAAAACCATGAAAGCCCGAGGCTAGGGCAGGCTAGGGCGTGTCTCCCAATCCTTCTGCGAGGGATTGGTGGTTCCGCTGTGCGGCCGGCAAGGCGGAGAAGGGAGCCATAGCGGAGCTATGGTGACCGACGACAACGCAGCCAGGCGTGCAGCGGGGCCGCCAAGACCCGCAAAGGGGATTGGGAGACACGCCCTAGATCTGCTGCAGGCAGTAGCCCAGCGACGGTGATTCAAAACTCCAGCGCACCTCGCCGGCTGCGCAGTCGATGGCGGGTTCGCCTCGGTTGACCGCACGGAGGATCACCGTGTTCGCCGCGGGGCCGTCGCCGCAGCCGACCTCGTGGTAGTCCGAGAGCGATCCACCCGCACTCGGGATCTGATAACAGTCACCGGGGAAGAAGTTGGGGGTCAGGCACAGTTTCTGCGACGATCCGCCGAAGGTCAGGCTCGCGTTGTGCTCGTTGGTACATTCGGCGTCACTGTCGAGGAACTGGGTGGCATAGAACGTCAGCGCGGCCGTGGCGCAATCGACCTTGGTGGTCGTCACGTTGCCCCGTGAGTCGCGCTGCCGGCCGATCTGGAGACAGTTGCCGACATTGATCTGGCCGGGGGCGGTCACCACGGTCGGCGACTCGGTCACCGGCTGTCGGGTGAACGACGACGCCCCGGCTGCCGTCGTCACCCCGCCCGGTGTGACCGAGGCACCCGGCCGGTCCGACGACCCGGCAATCATGTCGGCCACCCAGATCCCCGCGACGATCACCCCCACCAGCGCCACCAGTACCGCGATCACGGCGAGGGCCGTGTTTCGGCCGGACCGGCGGGGTACCGGCTGCGGATATCCGCCGCTGACGCCGGGGTGACCACCGGTGAGGCCGGGCTGACTTGGCACGGGTGGCACGTAGTACTGCGGGACCGGCACCGCGGCGAACTGCTGGGACGGCGCGGCCTGCGGGAGCGGTCGGCTGCCCGGATTCGGCATCGGCCGGGCGGGCGGGCCCGACCCGACCGGTTGCGCGGCCGCCGGCATCGACGGCCACGATTGCCGGTCCGGTTCCCGCAGGGCCCACCGTCCGGGACCGGACGTTCCGCCGCGCTCCGGCACAATGGTCTGTTTCGCCTTCGAGACGATGACCCGCGTCGGCCCCGGTTCCAGGGCCCGCGCCACCTCGGCCGCGAACACCCCGCATGAGCGGTATCGATCCTCGGGTCGCTTGGCGAGTGCGCGGTCGAAGACCACATCGAGTCCCGGGGGGAGACCCGGACGCAGCAGCGACGGCGGTGGCGGCGGCATGTTCAGGTGCGCCGCGATCACCGCCGCCTGGGTCGTGCTCTCGAACGGCGGCCGACCGCACAGGAGCTGGAACAGCGTCGCCGCCAGGCTGTATTGGTCGGCGCGGCCGTCGATGTCGGTGCTCAGCAGCTGCTCGGGCGCAACGTAGGTGACCGTTCCCAGGAACATGTTCGCCGCGGTGAGATGGGTGACGTCGGTCGTGGATTTGGCGATGCCGAAATCGGCCAGCAGAACCCGCAGCGAGGCCGGGTTGACCTCCTTGCCACCGGTCCCGGCGACCAGGATGTTGGCGGGTTTGACGTCGCGGTGCAGCAGCCCGTGCTCATGTGCGGCGTCCAATGCCGAGCCGACGGCCGTGGCGATCGCGACGACGAGCCCCGGATCGAGTCCCTGCGGCCGGCTCCGCACCAGCTCGCTGGCGTCGACGCCGTCGATATACTCCATCGACAACCACAGGTGCGAGTCACTCTCACCGGAGTTGTAGATGGTGACGATCGCCGGGTGCACGATCGCCGACGCGTGCTCGGCCTCCCGGGTGAACCGCTGCCGGAACATCGGGTCGCGCGAGAGATCGGCCGGGAGCACCTTCAGCGCCTCGTAGCGCGGCAGCGTGGGATGGCGGGCGAGGTAGACCTCGCCCATCCCGCCATGACCGATCTGCCGCTCGATCGTGTATCCCGCGAACGAGTCGCCGGGGTGCAGTACCACCTAGCCCTCCTCGTCGCCGGTCGCGGCCGCCATCTACCTGGCCCGTCTGGTCTGCCCCGAACCTTACCGACCGCATCGGACACCCCACCGCGCACGGGTGAACGACGGCGCCGTTCAGGCATCGGTGACCGCCTGTAGGCAGTATCCCAGTGATTGCGGCTCGGTGACGGCCCAGCGGGTCTCCGCGGCCGCGGCGGGGTGCACCCACGCAGGTGTGACACCCTGGTTCCATGACTGTTGCCCGGCTCCGGCCGTTCGGGACGACGATCTTCGCGGAGATGTCGGCGCTGGCCGTCGCCCACGACGCGGTCAACCTCGGTCAGGGATTCCCGGACACCGACGGTCCTGCCTCGATGCTTGCGGCTGCGGTCGAGGCCATCACCACCGGCCACAACCAGTATCCGCCGGGGCCCGGCGTCCCCGAGCTGCGCCGGGCCGTCGCCGACCATCAGCGCCTGCACTACGGCCTCGATTACGACCCCGACACCCAGGTGCTGATCACCGTCGGCGCCACCGAGGCCATCGCGGGCGCGATCGTGGGACTGACCGAGCCGGGCAGCGAGGTCATCATGATCGAGCCGTACTACGACTCCTACGCGGCGACGGTCGCGATGGCCGGCGGGGTCCGGCGTACCGTGCCGTTGGTGCCCGACGGCGACGGCTTTGTCCTCGACCGTACCGCCCTCGCTGCTGCCTTCAACCCGAAAACCGCTGTGGTGCTGATCAACTCGCCGCACAACCCGACCGGCACCGTGCTCTCCGACGACGATCTCGCGGCGATCGCGCGCCTGTGCATCGAGCACGACGTGATCGCGGTGACCGACGAGGTCTACGAGCATTTGCTGTTCGACGGACGCACCCAGACCCCGCTCGCCACCCTGCCCGGGATGTTCGAGCGCACCCTGCGGATCTCGAGTGCCGCGAAGACCTTCAACTGCACCGGGTGGAAGGTCGGCTGGATCAGCGGCCCGGCCGAGCTGGTGATGGCCGCACGCAGCGCCAAACAGTTCATGTCCTATGTCGGTTCGGGCCCATTCCAGCCCGCGGTCGCCCACGCCCTGACCACCGAAAGCCGTTGGGTCACCGCGAATGCCGCTGCACTCCAACGCAAGCGGGACCTACTCTCGGCGGCCCTGGCCGACGCCGGCTTCGGTGTACATCGCAGTGCGGCGACGTATTTCGTGTGCGCCGACCCGCGACCCCTCGGCATCGACGACGGTGTCGCGTTCTGCCGGACGCTACCGGCCCGGATCGGCGTAGCCGCCGTTCCCGTGAGCGTCTTCGCCGACCACACCGAGCCGTGGAAACACATGGTGCGCTTCGCCTTCGCCAAACGCGACGACGTCATCGCCGAGGCCGCGCAACGCTTGCGACGGATCTGAACTCACCGACAGGTCCCGCACAACCGCGAGCGTGATCTCGTTGGCGGACCGGGACTCTCAGCTACTCGCAACGACTCTCACGGTTGTCGCCGGTCAGGCGGCGGCCGGTTCACCCACATCAGTCCTCCTTCGGCGACGTGTTGCACGACACCATGCTAAACGAACTGGAGTACGATAGATGAGATAAACCTGATAATTCACTGTCAATCTGGTAAGCCCCGGCGCGTTGACCTTCTCGCTGAGCGCCCACACCTCGGGTCGGCGCGCGCCAGGATCCGGCCACGGCAGGTGAGCCACCACATCTCCAGCCGACACTGCCGACGAGCGAACAGCGGAGTCGGAACCAGGCCCTCAGAGGTCGACGTCGACGCCGGTCAGCTCGGCGGAACGACGCCACAGGGCTGCGCGGAGGGTCGCGTTGTTGGCACGCCCGCTGAAGCGGGCGACGCCGGGCGCCCCGCGCATGCCGAAGAATCTGGTGGGGCCGAAGAAGGTGCCGTTGACCAGGTCCGTCGCCGTCGCCGCGTACAGACTCGGCAGCGCGCCGTCGGCCGCGGACTGCCCGACGAGGGGCGTGCCGTACCGCATGACGACGTCCTGGACCGACTCGGTATGGCCGGTGAGGTTGGTGACCGCGATCCCCGGATGCGCGATCAGTGACAGCCGGGTGTCACCCACGGCGTCGAGCCGGTCGGCGAGGTCGAGCCCGAACATCAGATTCGCCATCTTGGAGTCGGCGTAGGCCTGCCAGCGCCGGTAGCTGCGGCGTTCCCAGTTGAGGTCGTCGACGTCGATCCGGCCCTGCTGGTGCAGGCCCGACGACACCGTGACCACGCGGTCGGTGATCGCGGGCAGCACCAAGGCGGTCAGCGCAAAGTGCCCGAGATGGTTGGTGCCCATCTGCATCTCGAAGCCGTCGGCGGTGCGCCGGAGCGGCAACGCCATCACGCCCGCATTGTTGATCAGCACGTCGGCGCCGGTGAACTCGGCCGCGAACGCGCGGATCGATTCCAGGCTTGCCAGATCCAGGGCCGCGACCGAGACCCGATCACCCAGACCAACGGCAACCTGCTCGGCCTTGGTGGTGTTGCGGCACGCCATGATCACCGTCGCCCCCGCGGCGGCCAGGGCGCGGGTGGTCGCCTCCCCGAGCCCACTGTTCGCGCCGGTTACCACAACGGTGCGCCCGCTCAGATCCCCGATATCCTTCGTACCCCAGCCCATCCCTGCTCCCTGCCTCGATTCCCCCCGGCCACCCCCCATGCTGTCATGGCCCCGACGTGCCCAGCCAGGCCGACGGCCGCAACCAGGTGGCGACGAACTCTCCGACCGACATCGGCCGGTCCCGGATCAGCTCGACGGGGCCGAAGATCTCGGTCTCCGTGGAGCGGCCCCGGACCACCCGGCGATCCAGCAGCGTCCAGTGCACCGACTCCTCGTCGCAGGCCGACCGGACGGCGACACCACTGCCCAGGACCGGCACCTGCGCCGACTTCGCCAGCTCGGACAGGCGTGCGCATTCGTTGACGGGGTCGCCGATGACGGTGTACTCGTAGCGGCGTTCGGCGCCGATGTTGCCGGCGAAGGCCACCCCCGACGACACCCCGATCCCCCACCTGATGTCGAGATCGTCACGAAGGCGTTGCCCGAGCTCCCGCGCGGCGGCCAGGGCGGCGCCGGCCGGATCGCCGATCGCCACCGGTGCGCCGAAGACCGCCAGTGCCGCATCGCCCTCGAACTTGTTCACGAACCCGGCATGCTTGTCGACGACCTGCGCCACGATCTCGAAGAAGCCGTTGAGCAGTGCGGCGGTCTCCTCGGGGCGTCGTTGCTGGGCGATCGTCGTCGACCCGACGATGTCGACGAACAACACCCCCACCTCGGCGTTGGTGCCGTGCAAACCCATGCCGTTGGCGATGGCAAGCTCGGCGACGGTGTCACCGACGTGCCGCGCGAACAGCTCCCGCATCCGTTCACGCTCGTCGAGACCCGCCACCATCTCGTTGAATCCCTGCTGCAGCACACCGAGTTCGGAGGTGTCGTAGACGTCGACGTGGGCGCTCAGATCACCGGCATGCACCTTCTCCACCGCGTCGCGCAGCTCGGTCAGCGGGTCGATGAGCGATTGTCCGACGAGGACGACGATGCGTCCACCCGCGACCAACGCGACCACCGCCAACAGCACCGACGCCCAATCGACGGCGCCGGCGACGGGCGGGAGCAGGCCGAGGTGCCGACCGAGGTTGACGGCCAGCAGACCCACCATCGGCACCCCCGAACTGACCGCCCAGACCGAGAGCATCCGGGTGTGAACACCCTGCACGACCTCGGCAACCGGGTCCGCGGCGAGCGCGACCATCATCAGCGGGCGCGCGGCCCGCTCGGCGAACAGATAGGTCAGACATGCGCTCGAGGCGCCGGCCAGGGTGAACGCGCCGATCACCCCGACCACCGTGGTCACGGTCAGCGAGTTCGCGGCCACCAGGATGTAGCTGAGCACGGCGGCGGCCCACGCGATCACCGTGCTCGCCACCTGCAGGTACGGGATGCGTGCGATCGCGGCCCGGCGCGCACAGTCGGCGGGCACCCCGGAGACGAACCACTGGATTTGAGGTCGCAGCATCGCCAGTCCGAGCACGACATTGCCGACGATGCCCACGAGGATCGCGACCACGACGCCCGGGAAGTTGGGGGCGGCGATGGTCGATTCGACCGTCAGTCGGCCACCCGAGTAGGCCAGCTGCACGAGCACCGAGGTCTCGATCCCGATCATCGCGTTGGTGCCGACGATGCCGGCGACCCCCACCGCGACGGCGCGCCGCGACATCCGCTCGCGAACCTCGGGGCCGTATGCGGCCCAATCCGCGATCCCGGGCTCGCCGAGCGCCCCCCAGACAGCGGCGGCAAAACGACGTCGGGCCTTGGTCCAACCCCGACGGGAAACCGGTTCGCCGCCGGGGGATGCCGGGGCCCCGTCGGAATTCGGTGAGGGGGTCATGGGCCTTCCTGCCGTGCGGCGTGTGCGTGCCCCCACCAGGGCTCGAACCTGGGACCTGCGGATTAAAAGTCCGTAGCTCTACCAACTGAGCTATAGGGGCCGGGCCCCGTGTCCGGAGCCAGTGTCGAAGTCTACATGCCCCAGCGCCAACGGACCGGCAGTACCCCGCTTCGCCGCAATGGTCCCGCGTCGCCGACTCGGCGCCACCCGGACCTCCTCACAAGGGCCGATTTTCGGCCCTGACCAGTAGATTTGTGTTTTCGCGGCGGGGTGTCCTAATCTGATTCAGCTCCCACCGGAGCGCCTCCACCACGGAGAACCGGCCCCCTTCGTCTAGCGGCCTAGGACGCCGCCCTTTCAAGGCGGTAGCGCGGGTTCGAATCCCGTAGGGGG
>JASGFO010000218.1:0-6727 GCA_047605505.1 Gordonia sp. (in: high G+C Gram-positive bacteria)
CTGAACAAATTTCCATTTTCAGCACATTCCATGATCAGCTCGAGTGCGAACACCCAGACCAGGCGGGAGCCGATGTCGGAGGGGGTGACCTCGGTGTACTCGCCGAAGCGGCTCAGGCCCGGGATGGTGACGGACTCGACGCGGAAGGCATTGTGGTAGCTGCCTGCCTCGGCGTCCTCGACCCAGTCGAAGAAGTACTCCGAGAGAGTGGCGAAACCCGGTGCCAGCACGGCCTCCCGGGTGGTGCCCTCCCCGTAGGGGGCCGCCGAGGTGAACTGGATGGACTTGATGGCCCGGCACCAGTCGAGGGTGTTCTGTCTGGTCAGCTCCGCCCACGCCCGCGCCGGTGACACCGGGATGTTCACATCGATCCGGTAGCTGATCGGCGCGACGTCGAAGAACGCCGGTCCGAACGGTTTGAGTGGGTAGCTGCGCGACATGCCCCGACCCTACCGACCCACACCACATACCCTGGCGGGGTGGCGCACGACGGTGAGGTGATCATCGGGCTGCTGGGTCCGATCGCGGTGATCGGCGGCAGCGCGCCCGACGGCACCCTCGACCGCGCCCGGATCACGGTGATTGCCGGCGTCCGCGCCAAGCGGCTGCTGGTCTCGCTGGCCCTCGCCGGCGGACGGACCCGATCGGCCGACCGTCTCATCGACGACGTCTGGGGTGCCGATCCGCCCCGGTCGCCCGCGTCGGCGTTGCACACACAGATCTCCCGGCTGCGTCAGGTCCTCGGTCCGCAGCACCTGGTGGCGTCGGGCAACGGGTACCGGCTCGTCGACTGCCGGACCGACCTCGACGTCGTCGCGGCGCTGGTCGCCGGCGCCGACGAATCGGTGCTCGCCGTGGCCGAATCGTGGTGGCGCGGGGTGCCCGGCGACGATCTGGGCGCCGACGCGCCGGGCGGCCTCGTCGACGAGGTGGCCGCGGCCGCGGCTCGGGTCACCGAGACACTCGATCGTCACCGATTCGCCGCGGCGGTCGCCGCGGGCGATCACGCCACGGCGCGAACACTCGCCGAAAAGCGGTGTCGGGCAGACCCATTGGATGAGTCCGCGCACCTGGACCTGATGCGGGTGCTGGCCGCCGAAGGCCGGACCGCCGACGCCATCGCCCTCTTCGGCCGGTTGCGCCGCCGGCTCGCCGGTGAGCTCGGGGTGGATCCGGGTGCCGCGATCAGCGCGCTGCACGCCGAGCTTCTCGCCGGGCCGCCCCGCCCGGCCGCACGCGGGAGTCGCGGCCACGGACTCGCCGCGGAGACCACCGAGCTGATCGGCCGCGACCACGACGTTGCCGCGATCGACCGCCTCCTCGCGACGCACCGGCTCATCACCGTGCAGGGGCCGGGTGGGGTAGGCAAGACCCGCGTGGCCAACCGGGTGGGCACGATGGTCGCCGACCGCGGGACCGTCGTCTTCTATGTCCCGCTCGCACCGATCCGCGACGACCACGACGTGGTCCCGGCGATCGCGGCCGCCCTCGGCGTCGGCGAGGTGGAGGTCGGCAACACCCGCAGGCGGCGCTCGGTCGGCGACCTCGCCGACCGGCTCGCCGATGCGCTGCGCGGCCGGAAGACGCTGCTCATCCTCGACAACTGCGAGCAGGTGGTCGACGCGTGTGCCCGGGTGGTCGCCGATCTGTTGGCCGACGAGCCCGGCGTCGCCGTCCTGGCCACCAGCCGGGCGCCGCTACAGCTCGCGGCCGAACACATCTATCCGCTGCCGGTGCTCGACGTCGACGCCGATGGTGCCGCCGTACGCCTGTTCACCGCCCGCGCGCGGGCCATCCGGCCCGGCGCCGAACTGCCCCGCGAGGCCGTGGCCCGGCTGTGCCGGGAACTCGACGGGCTGCCGCTCGCGATCGAACTGGCCGCCGCACGAATCCGGACGATGACCATCGAGGAGATCGCCGAACGGCTCGCCGAGCGGTTCGCGCTGCTGCGCGGTGCCGACCGGACCGCGCCCGATCGGCACCGGACCCTGCACGCGGTCATCGACTGGAGCTGGGACCTGCTGGGTCCCGACGAGCGGCGCGCGCTGGGCCGGTTGTGCCGGTTCGCCGGCGGCTTCACCGCCGAGGCGGCGTCGATCGTGCTGGGGTGCCGGGGCTTTCGTCTCGACGACATCCTCGGCGGGCTCGTCAACCAGTCACTGTTGCAGGTGGCCGAGAACAACGGCCGGGTGCGCTACCGGATGCTGGAGATGGTCCGCGAGTTCGGGGAGGAGAAGCTCGACGACGCGACCGCCGTCGACGACGCGATGTGCCGCTGGGCCCGCGGCTTTTCCGAACGCGCCATCGCGCGCTACCACCGCGAGGGACTGCGCGTCGGGCTGCTGGCGGAGGTGGCAGCCGAGGCGGGCAACCTCGTGTGGGTGCTGCGGCGCTGCACCGCGGTCGAGGTCGATTCCCGCCCCGACGATTTCGCCGGGACCATCGTGGCGGTCTTCCCGGCGTTGGCGGGGCTGTGGTCGGTGCGCGGACTGCATGCGGAGATCCTGGGCTGGAGCCCACGCCTGCTCGACGCGTTGCCGATGCCGCCCGCACAGATGGCCGATGCACAGCGTGACAGCTGGGAGGCCACGGTGCTCGCGGCCATGTTGCATCTGCTGATGCGGCGGGACCTGCGGTCGATTGCCCGCGGCCGGTGGCTGCTGCGCGGCCTGCACCGGCCCGACCGGACGTTCACCGCACCCACCGAGTTCGCGGCGGCGCTGGTCCTGAGCCACACGGCGACCGCCGCGCTCCGGCTGCTGGTCCGGGCCGTCGACCACGGCTCCGCCGAGGTCGAGGTGGCCGCCACGATCCTGCGGAGCAACCTGCGGGACAACAGCGGCGCACCGGAGCTGGCACTGCGTGACGGGCTGGTGCTGGTCGAGACCGCGCGCACCGGCGGCGATGTGTGGCTGGCCGGGATGGCCGACGTGAGTGTGGCCGGCATATACGGCCAGCGCGCGCAGTGGCGGCCGGCCGTCGACCACTACCGGCGCGGTATCGCCGCGCTCGACCGGTTAGGGGCGATCGACGACGGGCGCCAGGCCCGGTGCTTTTTGGTCTGCGCGCTCGTGGCGCTGGGGGAGACCGCCGCCGCGGCCGCCGAGTTCGAGATCGTCGCCGACGGCTGGCGCGTCGGCGATCCGGATCCGCAGGGCAACCCCGAGGTGGTGGCGGCGTTGATGCTGACCGCCGCCGAGATCGAGTATGCCGGGGGCCGAACCGATCTCGCCGTCGACCTGTTCGCGCGTTCGGCAGTGCTGATCCGCCGCGAACATCCGTTGGTCGCGCAGGATCCGGGTGCGGTGATGCTGGTGAGCGGAGCCGTCGCCGGACTCGTGCGGGCCGGTGCGGTGGGGCGGGCCGCGGAGTTCTTCGACGCGCTGCGCGACGGCGTCCGGGCCACCTTCGGCCGGACCGGCTGGCTGGATCTGCCGCAGGCCGGGGCGATGGCCCTCACCGCGGGCATGATCCTGCGTGCCGATCCGATCGCGCCCGGGCAGCGACGAGGGCCGACGGCGGCCGCCGACGGTGCCGAGCTCGTCGCCGCGGGCGTCCGGCTGGGTGCCCGGCAGGACTGTCCGTCCCTGCATCACTGCGTCGACAATGCCCAGGCGGCGTCGGGGTTGACCGATGCCGCCTGGGCGGAGCTGTCCGCGCGATGGGCCGGTTACGCCCGGAAGCGGGCGATCGAGAAGGTCCTCGAGATCGTCGGGCGGTACTGACGTGCCCTACGCGTTGCGCATGTAGGCGCGCACGGCCAGCGGTGCGAAGACCGCGGTGATCACGACCGCGCCGACGAGCGCCCACACGGCGTGGATGCCGAGATGTCCGCTGCCGGTGAGTTCGCGGACCGCGGTGACCAGGTGGCTGACCGGATTGATGTTGACGAACGCCTGGAGCCAGCCCGGCATGGTCTCGACGGGGACGAAGGCATTGGACAGGAACGTCAGCGGGAACATGATGAGCATCGAAATGCCCTGTACCGCAGAGGCCTTGCTCATCACGCAGCCCATCAGCGCGAAGATCCACGACACCGCGAAGCTGCAGATCACCACCAGCAGTGCCGACTCGATCACGCCGAGCGGATCCGGCCGCCAGCCCATGATCACGCCCATGGCGACGGTGAGCCCGGTGGCCACGCCGTAGCGGATGACGTCGGCGAGCAGGGCACCCGCCAGCGGACTGATCCGGGCGATCGGCAAGGACCGGAAACGGTCGAAGACGCCCTTGTCCATGTCCTCCCGCAGCTGGGTGCCGGTGACGACCGAGGTCATCACCACGGTCTGCACCAGGATCCCGGGAATGATGACGGGCAGATAGTCTCCGACGTTGCCGCTGATCGCGCCACCGAAGATGTAGGTGAACATCAGGGTGAAAATGATCGGCTGAATGGTGACATCGAAGAGCTGCTCGGGGTTGTGGCGGATCTTGAGGACCCCCCGATAGGCCATGGTGAAGGACTGGCGGATCGTCTCGGCCGGTCCCACCGAGAGTTTCGCGCGTTCGCGCACGTCGCCGGTGCTGATGGCGGCGGGCACCGACCGATCCGCCGTGATCACGGTGATGGTCATTGGTCGTTCTCCGATTCGGATTCGGTGGGAGTGCCGGTGAGGGTCAGGAAGACCTCGTCGAGGCTGGGCTTCTGGACGGTGATCTCGTCGATAGTGATGTCCTGCTCACGCAGCGCGATGAGGACATCGGGGACCAGGTCGGGTCGGCGCAGCGGGGCGGTGACCCGGGCCGCCTCGGCCGAGCGGGTCACGTTCTCGCCGAGCACCCGCTCGACGACCTCGGCCACCCGCACCGCGTCGGTCCGCTCGGTCGGGGTCAGCTGCAGGGTGGCGCCGCCGATGGAGGTTTTGAGACCGTCGGCGGTGTCGTCGGCGATCACCCGACCGTGATCGATCACGGCGATGCGGTCGGCGAGCTGGTCGGCCTCGTCGAGGTACTGGGTGGTCAGCAGCACCGTCGAACCCTGGGCGACGAGGCGGCGGATGGTATCCCACATCTGCGCACGGGTGCGGGGATCGAGACCGGTGGTCGGCTCGTCGAGGAACAGCAGCGGCGGGGTGTCGATGAGGCTTGCGGCCAGGTCCAGGCGTCGGCGCATGCCGCCGGAGAAGTTCTTCAACGGCCGGTCGGCGGCCTCGGTGAGCGCGAATTCGTCGAGGAGCTCGTCGGCGCGGGTCCTGGCGGCCGTGCGGGAGAAGCCGAGCAGCCGGGCGAAGACGACGAGATTCTGGGTGGCGGTCAGGTCCTCGTCGACCGAGGCGTACTGGCCGGTGACGCCGACCAGCGACCGGACGGCCACCGCGTCGGTGACGACGTCGTAGCCGAAGACCGTGGCGCTGCCCGAATCGGGGCGGAGGAGGGTGGCCAGCATGCTGACCGTGGTGGTCTTCCCGGCCCCGTTGGGGCCGAGCACGCCGTACACCGAGCCGGTCGGGACGGCCAGATCCACACCGTTGACGGCGCGGGTCGATCCGAAGTGTTTCACCAGGCCGTGCGCGTCGATGGCGAGGTCGGTCCCGGTGCCCGGCGCGCTGGGCCGGTCAGGGGTGAGTGCGGTGGTCATGGCAGCCAGCGTTGCCCGGTGTGCTGTCGTGCGCCTTACACAGACTGTCGCGCGGTGTCGCCCACTGTCGCCATCGGTCGGCGACGGCCCCGCTCACGCTGCCGGGACCGCGGCGTGTGCGGGCGCCCGGGTCGGCAGGTCGGTGGCATAGCGGATCACGGCACCGACCGGACCGAGGCGTTGTTCGGCGGTGAGGATGGCCCCGGCCAGCTGATCCGGATTGTCGACGTCGGCGACCAGCGCAACGGTGAACCCGTTGTTGGCGAGCATGAACGGGACGATGTCGGAGTAGGTGCTGCTGACGATGGCGACCGGGATGCGTGCGTCGAACAGCGACTGGGCGTAGTCACGGACCGCGCGGTCGTCGGTGAGGACGACCAAGGGGACCGTGGGGCGGGGGATGGTGGAATGGCGGTGATACATTGGGCTGCCCTTCGCTCGTGGTGACTTCGTGATGCGATGAGGTCTACGATGCCCGGTGTCGGTTATGGCCCACTTTGAGCTGCCTGTGGACATGCTGCGAGCCGTCGGGTATCCGGGGCGGGCTCGACCCGATGCCCGGTGCCTGCACCGGCCGCCCGACACAGCCGCCCGGTGCCTATCCGGCCGCCGGGTCCAGGGCGGTCAGCACCGCGTCGTGCAGCAGCCCGTTGGTGGCGACGGCGCTGCCGCCACCGGGTCCGGCCGTCCCGTCGAGATCGGTGAATCGTCCGCCGGCCTCGCGGACGAGGATGTCCAGCGGCGCCAGATCCCACAGCGACACCTCGGGCTCGGTGGCGATGTCGAGGGCGCCCTCGGCGAGCAGGCAGTAGCTGAGGAAGTCGCCGTATCCGCGGACCCGCCACACCTCGCCGGTGAGCGCGAGGAACCGGTCCCACCGGCCGCACTCGGCCCAGCCGGACAGGCTCGAGAACGCCAGGCTTGCCGACGCGAGGTCGGTGACGCCGGAGACCCCGATCGGTCGGGCGGTCCCGTCGAACGACGCCGTGGCGCCCGCCCCGGCGGCCGCCCACCACCGGCGCCGCAGGGCCGGTGCCGAGACCACGCCGACCACCGGCACGCCGTCGACGAGCAGCGCGATGAGTGTCGCCCAGACCGGGACACCGCGGACGAAGTTCTTGGTGCCGTCGATCGGGTCGATCACCCACT
>JASGFO010000219.1:0-6668 GCA_047605505.1 Gordonia sp. (in: high G+C Gram-positive bacteria)
CCAGGCCCGCACCATCCGCATCCCCGTGCACATGGTCGAGGTCATCAACAAGCTGGGCCGTATCCAGCGTGAGCTGCTGCAGGATCTGGGCCGCGAGCCCACTCCCGAAGAGCTCGCCAAGGAGATGGACATCACCCCGGAGAAGGTCCTCGAGATCCAGCAGTACGCGCGCGAGCCCATCTCGCTGGATCAGACGATCGGCGACGAGGGCGACTCCCAGCTCGGCGACTTCATCGAGGACTCCGAGGCCGTCGTCGCCGTCGACGCGGTGAGCTTCACCCTGTTGCAGGATCAGCTGCAGTCGGTGCTGGAAACCCTCTCCGAACGCGAGGCCGGTGTGGTGCGGTTGCGGTTCGGCCTGACCGACGGCCAGCCGCGCACCCTCGACGAGATCGGCCAGGTCTACGGCGTCACCCGCGAACGCATCCGGCAGATCGAGTCGAAAACGATGTCGAAGCTGCGGCACCCGTCGCGCTCGCAGGTCCTGCGCGACTACCTGGACTAGGACGGACTAGGACGGGGCGCCCCGCGGCCCGCGCGGGGCGTTGGCCCATGACGTGCTGCACGGCCTGGACATCACCGTGCCGTTGGGGTTGCCGCATGCCGCGGCCGATCGGATCGCGCTCGCTGTCGGCGCTCCCGACCGCCGTCAGTTCGACTATTTCGGCGTCGACCTCGACGGACTCGCCCGCCGCGCCACCGACCCCGACCTCACCGTCGGGACGGGAACACCGGTCGAGATGACCGCGGTCGACATCGCGCTGATCGTCGGCGGACGCAAGGAGGTGCCGACGCCGCCCGGGTGATCCCCGTCGCCGCGCTCACCCCGCGAATCACCCTGCGGTGAGGGGCGCGAACCGGCCGTCGGCGTCGGGGATGTACTCGACGACCTCGACGACCGCCGCAACGGGCAGGTGCCCGTAGAGATGCGGGAACCGCATGGCCGCGGGGTCGTCGGGGACCCCTGCCTCCCACCGAATCTCACCCTCCAGGCGGTCGGGGTCGAGGACGAGCAGCGTGATGTCGTCGCGACCGCCGAAGATCCGGTTGGCCGGCCGGTGCACCTGGTGCGGTGCCGACAGATGGATGAACGATTCGTCCGGGCCGGGGCGCTCGCCACCGAGCTCACGGATGGCGTCCCACTCCGATGCCGGGCACAGACGCAGCAGGACCCCGACGGGGGGACGCCACGGCGAGGACGAGGCCGGTTGGGTTGCCATCCCGAAATCATATCGGTACCGCGCTGTCAACCGTTGCACGCGCAATGAGGCCGACAGGCCACAGAATTCCGGCAACCACGCTGCCGGCTCATACCATCGTCGCGTGCTTCCCACCTCATCACGGCCCGACCTCATCCTGGTCGAGCGCCGAGCCGTCGACCTCCTGCGGGTGGCGTCGATGCTGTGTCAATAGCCCGACAGCCCGCTGTCGATTGCACAGCCACCACGCACACCTGCCGAATCGGCAGCAATCCCCCACACCGAAAGCATCTCACCTCATGCGCACCATTGTCCTGATCGCCCTGGTCGGGTTCGCCGCCCAACTCGTCGACGGCAGCCTCGGCATGGCCTACGGCGTCACCACCACCACCCTGCTGCTGGCCATCGGCACCAATCCGGCCGCTGCCTCGGCCACCGTCCACCTGGCCGAGATCGGCACGACGCTGATCTCGGGTGTCTCGCACTGGAAGTTCGGCAACGTCGACTGGAAGGTCGTCCGCCGCATCGCCGTCCCGGGCGCCATCGGCGCATTCCTGGGCGCAACCCTGCTGTCCCAGCTGTCCACCAAGGCCGCCGCCCCGCTGATGGCCCTCATCCTGCTGACCCTGGGCCTCTATGTCCTGATCCGCTTCACCTTCCAGGGCATCCCGCGCCACAGCCTCGGCAAGCCGCTGCGCAAGCGCTTCCTGGCACCGCTCGGGCTGGTCGCGGGCTTCGTCGACGCCACCGGTGGCGGCGGCTGGGGGCCGGTGGGCACCCCCGCGATCCTGGCCAGCGGTCGCCTCGAGCCCCGCAAGGTGATCGGATCGATCGACACCAGCGAATTCATCATTGCGATCGCGGCGTCCCTGGGGTTCCTGTTCAGCCTCGGCTCGCAGGGCATCAACTTCGCCTGGGTCGGCGCGATCCTCGTCGGCGGCATGTTCGCCGCCCCGCTGGCCGCCTGGCTGGTCCGGCACATCCCACCCCGACTCCTGGGCGCCTCGGTCGGCGGCATCATCGTGTGGACCAATGTGCGTTCGCTGCTCACGAGCGACTGGATCGACGCGTCCGCGGGCGTCCGCTACGTGGCGTACACGGTGATCATCATCGCCTGGGTGTCGGCATTTGCCTACTCGTTCCGCGAATACCTCAAGGATCGGGCACTGGAATCGTCGGATGCGGTGTCCCGACTCCGGGAACAGCAGGAATCGGCGGTGTGAACTCCGCCGCCGCGTCGGCGACGTAGGTCACCGACGGTGTTTCGGCCATGAGTCATTCGGTAAAGCGTGAATGACGACACATCCGGCGTGGCCACCGGAACAATACGCGATCGCACATCGTCTGAGACAGTGAACCTGGCTGACGGATCGCCCGGATGCGTCGGTTCACGAAGGGATGGCGCCGACACCAGCGCCGGACCGGGACGGAGGAAACCATGTCAGACATCGCGACCACACCCCCGATCTACATGCCACTGACCGCGTCGGACCGCTGTGATCGCTGCGGTGCCGCCGCCAAGGTACGTGCCATCCTGCCCAAGGGCGGCGAACTGCTCTTCTGCCGGCACCACTTCAACGACCACGAGGCCCGGCTGGTCCAGCTGAGCGCAACCGTCGTCGACGATTCCGCCAAGCAACTCGTGTAGCCACCCTGGGAAACATATCGGCTCGACAACGGGCCCGACGGCAGTGCCGTCGGGCCCGTTGCAGGCTCAGCGCCAGGTGCGCAGGGCCTCGATACGCTCCCGCAGCTGGTCGGCGGTGGCCATCGCGGTCGGCGGCCCGCCCAGACGGCTGCGCAGTTCGCTGTGCACCACGCCATGGGGTTTGCCGGTGCGGTGATGATGCAGGGCGACGAGGGTGTTGAGCTCTTTGCGCAGGGCGTGCAGGTTCGCCCCGGTCGCGACCGGCTGTGCCGGCGCGGCCGGGGCCGCAGGCGCCGCCGAACGCCGCGCGACCTGCTCCTCCTGCCGTTTCCGGAGCAGGGCACGCACCTGGTCGGCGTCGAGCAGACCCGGCAGCCCCAGATAGTCCGACTCCTCGTCGCTGCCGGCCATCGTCGCGGTGCCGAACGACGCACCGTCGAAGATCACCTGGTCGAGTTCGGCGTCGGCGTGCAGGGACTGGAAACCGGGCTCGTCGTCGCCGGGCTCGTCCTTCTGCTTGTTGGCGTCGGCGAGCAGTGCCTCGTCGAGCCCGTCGGATTCCCGGTGCGGTTTGCCGAGCACGTGGTCACGTTCGGCCTCCATCTGGCTGGCCAGGTTGAGCAGCACGGGCACCGACGGCAGAAACACGCTCGCCGTCTCCCCCGGTCGGCGCGACCGCACGAACCGGCCGATGGCCTGCGCGAAGTACAGCGGGGTCGACGCACTCGTCGCGTACACACCGACCGCCAGGCGCGGCACGTCGACACCCTCGGAGACCATGCGGACCGCGACCATCCACTCGTCGTCCGACGCGGCGAACTCGGCGATGCGTTTGGTGGCCTTGGGGTCGTCGGAGAGCACCACGGCCGGTTTCGTGCCGCTGATGGCGGTCAGGAGTTCGGCATAGTCGCGGGCGACGGTCTGGTCGGTGGCGATCACGAGCCCACCCGCGTCGGGGATCCCGCCGCGCCGCAGCTGTCCGAGGCGGGTGTGGGCTGCCCGCAGCACCGCGGGGATCCAGTCGCCGTGCGGATCGAGCGCGGTCCGCCAGGCGCGCGCGGTGTGTTCGGCCGACAACGGTTCGCCGAGCCGCGCGGTGAACTCCTCACCCGCACTGTTGCGCCAGCTCGCCTCACCGGAGTAGGCCAGGAACACCACGGGCCGGACGACGCCGTCGCGCAATGCGTCGGAATAGCCGTAGGTGTGGTCGGCCCGCGACCGCAGGGCCCCACCCGCCTCCGGCTCATAGGTGACGAACGGGATCGGCGAGTCGTCGGACCGGAAGGGCGTACCGGTGAGCAGCAGCCGGCGTTCGGCATCGGAGAACGCCTCGCGGATGGCATCGCCCCACGATTTGGCGTCGCCGCCGTGGTGGATCTCGTCGAGGATCACCAGGGTGCGGCGATTCTCGGTGCGGACCCGGTGCCGAGACGGATGCGCGGCGACCTGCGCATAGGTGAGCGCGACACCGTCGTAGTCCGAGCTGGTCTGGCCGTCGGAGTTGCGGAATCGCGGGTCGAGGGAGATACCGACCCGCGCGGCCGCCTGCGCCCACTGATGCTTGAGGTGTTCGGTCGGGGTGACGACGGTGATCGCCTCGACCGTGCGGTCGTCGAGGAGCTCGCGCGCCACCCGCAGCCCAAAGGTCGTCTTGCCCGCCCCCGGCGTGGCGACGGCCAGAAAATCGCGGGGACGGGTGGTCAGGTAGCGCGTCAACGCCCGTCGCTGCCACGCGCGCAGTGGCGGGCCCGAGCGCGCGGCGGCGACGTCTTCGACTGCGGTCACAGGCAGGCTCTTTCGTAGATCACGGGAGGTCGGGGCAGAAGGACCCGATCATCGTACCGGCGGTGCGGATGTGACCTGGCCGGCACGACGACGGTGCGCCTGCGCGTTGTCGGCAGGCGTCATCGGCGGGGCGTGCCGACGTCTCCGGCCGCGATCGGGGATGCTGGACACATCGACACACGACGACCCCCGACACCGATCACGCCGGACGACACCGAGTCGTCGGGTCCTGGCGGCGTCGCCGTCCCCGATACCGGGGCGACACCGGAGCCGCTGCCCGTGCTGGCGAACCTGCATCGCCTCGTCTGGCGGACGATCGTCAAGGCCTGGGACGACGGCATCGTCGGCTGGGCAGCCCAGGCCGCGTTCTGGCAGGCCCTGTCGCTGCCGCCGCTGCTGCTGGGGATGCTCGGCTCGGTGGGCTATGTCTCGGGACTGTTCGGCCCGGACACCGTCGACGTCATCTACAGCCGCATCTTGTCCTTCGCCGACCGGACCTTCTCCGAGAACGTCGTCGCCGACCTCATCAAACCCACCGTCGACAACGTGCTCGACCGCGGCCGGGTCGGGCTGATCTCGGTCGGCTTCATCCTGTCGCTGTGGGCGGGATCGTCGGCGGTGTCCTGCTTCATTGCCTCGATCGTGCGGGCCCACGATCAGCACGAGGTCCGCAACCCGGTGTGGCAGCGCATCTTTGCACTGCTGCTCTACCTGATGTTCCTGACCGTCTCGGTGCCGCTGCTCCCGCTGGTCGCCCTCGGCCCGGACTATCTGCGCAAGATCGTCCCCGAGTCCTGGCATCCGGTCGTGACCGGCGCGATCGACTATGGGTACTTCCCGTTCGTCTCGCTGCTGCTGCTGGTGGTGTTGACGACGCTCTACCACCTGGCGCTGCCGAACCCGCTGCCCTGGCATCGACTGGCCGGGGGTGCGGTGGTGGCCGGCGTGGTCTTCTGGGTCGCCGGCTACTTCCTGCGCATCTATCTGACGGCGGTCACGCGCTCGGGCTACTCCTACGGTGCGCTGGCGACCCCCATCACGTTCCTGCTGTTCACCTTCTTCCTCGGCTTCGCGATCGTGATCGGCGCCGAGTTCAACGCGGCACTGCAATCCATGTGGCCGGCGAAGAAGACCCTGACGGTACAGGTCCGTGATTGGGTGAATCACCAGACCGCGGGCGTCACCGACCAGCTCAAGACCCTGCCGGAGCGTCTGGCCGGGGGTCCGGTCCGCCGCCACCGTGACTGACGGTGCCGCTCACTTGCGCAGGCGACCGTAGATCTTCTTGCACTTGGGGCAGACCGGGGAGCCGGGCTTGGCGGCGCGGGTCACCGGGAAGGTCTCGCCGCACAGGGCGACGACGTGATTGCCCATGACCGCGCTCTCGGCGATCTTGTCCTTCTTCACGTAATGGAAGAACTTGGGGCGATCGCTGTCGTCGGAGTCGGTGGCGTCGGAGTCGGGCCGTTCGTCGGTCTTGGTATCCGACCACTCATCGAGGTCGGGGCGGTCGATGGTCTCGGTAGGCATGGCATCCATTGTGCGCCACCCCCGCCCCGGCCGGCATCGCAGCCACCCGGATCCTGAGTCGATGCGGCGACCGGCAGAAAGTGGGACAGTGGAGTCATGGCCTCACAGGGATCCGGCACGCCGTCCGGCCGAGCGCGCGGGAAGCCCGACACCTTCCTGATCACGGGTGCGCCGACACCCTACGACGAGCAGCACCGTGCGCGGGTACGTCGCTATCTGACCCTGATGGCCTTCCGCGTTCCCGCGTTGCTGATCGCCACCGTCGTCTACAACAGCACCCAGTCGGGGTGGATCGCGCTCGCGATCGTCGCCGCGTCGATTCCGCTGCCGTGGGTGGCGGTTCTCATCGCGAACGACCGCCCGCCACGCAAACGTGGCGAGCACCCCAGCTATCTCTACGGCGCCGGACGCGGCGTCGTCGGACCACCGACCCTCGATCCCTCCCCCACCCCCACGATCGACTCGACCACCGTCGACGGACCGCCGGCTCCCTGAGCCGTTCACCG